>DQAA01000112.1 GCA_003523465.1 Pseudomonas sp. | reverse complement strand
CCACCCTCGCTGGACACCGCCTCCAGGCGCCGCGCCCACTCGCGCAGCTTGCCGGCTTCTTCGGTTTCGCCGTTGTCGTGGAGCAGTTCGGCGAGGCGCTTGACCACTGCCAGGGTGTACGGCGCGAGCTTCAGCGCTTCCCGGGCCCGGGCGATCTGGCTGTGCGGGGTGTCATCGGCATGCACGCCGAGCAGGCGCTCCTGCTGGAGCCAGACCGGTTCCAGTTCCTCTTGCTGCAAACGACCGGCAGGCAAGGCATGGAGGAGGAATTCGATCTCGTCCAGGCGATCGAAGAAGGCCTGGTTGTAGAACGGCAGGTTGACGTACTGGGTCGGCAGGAACTTGCGCGTCGGCGCTTCGCCCGGACCGTTGACCGCGGACGAGAAGATCGGCTCGATGATCAGCGAACGGCCACCGGCCAGGCCTTCGTACATCAAGGCAAAGCTCTGCCGGGCCAGGGCGCGCAGTTGCTCGCGCTCGCCCTTGAGCGGGGTGTCGAGGCCGGCCAGCACATCGGTGAATTCCTCGCGGCTGGCCACCGACACCGGGTCCTGCAGGGCCAGGGCGTAGGTGACCTCGGTGTTGTGCTCGGAGGCGCCGTAGTTGGCTTCGCGCACCGCATACGGGATCGGCAGCATGCGCGCCTTGGCCTGGGCCAGGAGGAACCAGGTATGGCTGACCTCCAGCCATTCGAAGCGCAGGTCATCCGGGATCTGCTCGGCCCAGGCCTGCAGCAGCGGGGTCCGGGTCACCGCGTAGAACGGCGGGATGAAGGCGTACAGGTAGTCGAGGATGCGCTGGCGCGGATCGTCGCTGGCGAAGTCTTCCTGGCCGATCTTCTTGTCGCGGCGGTAGTAGTTGGTATGCCCCGCCTGGGCCAGGTACATCATGCTGTAGCCCTGGCACATGCCGTAGTCCGGATTGGCTTCGAGGAACTCCAGGGACTCGCCGATGGCGCCGGGAAGGATGAAGTCGTCATCGGCGACCAGGGCCACGTACGGGGTTTTCACCAGGCTCAGGCCGTGCTTGATCTTGGCCTGGAAGCCGCGGTAGTTGAACTGCGGCAGGTGCTGGTAGTCGATCCGCGGGAAGCGCTCGGTGATACCGGCCGCCGGCTCCGGCGAGGAGTCCAGGACCAGCAGGGTGCCGGGGAAATCCTTGTAGTACTGCAAGGCGCGGCGCAGGAAGCCCGGGCGCTTGTGGGTCAGCATGACCAGGGTGAACCGGGCGTTGTTCAGGAGGTTGCTTGGCATGTCGGTACCTGACGGAAAATCTGCTNNTGGGCAGCCGATTGTGTTGCTCAATGACCGGCAGACGATTGGCGGGTATCCCCGGCTGGGGGCGTTGACGCCGTTGGCACTGGCGCGGCTGGCGCAGTGTCTGCCGGGGGAGAGGGTAAGGCTCAGGGCGGTGGTGCAGGATTTTGCCTGGTCTGAAATGCAGGCCTGGCTCAAGAGGTTTGCTGGCTGACAGGGCCTCATCGCTGGCAAGCCAGCTCCCACTGGGTCGGCATGCACGCTTCCCGGGGGAACGGGCTTGCCGGCGACGGGGCCATTACGGTCGATGAAAATCAGCGCACCCGGCGCAGATAGCCATCCGGCGCCACGCTGATCAGCAGCTTGTCCTGCATCATCTGGTCGATCTCGAAATCGGCGTTTTCCTTGAGGTATTCCCAGACCGCGGTCTTCGGGTTGTCACCCGGGCCCCACGGGCGATCCGGGAAGAACTCCGGCGGCATGTCCTCGACCACGGTGTCCATCACTACGCAGTAGCTGTCGACCGCCACCAGCGGCGCATAGGCGCGCAGCTCTTCGAGCACGTGCTCGTGGGTGTGGTTGGAGTCCAGCACCAGGATGACCTTCTTGCCTTCGGCGATCGCCCGCACCTGGGCGACCATGGCCGGGTCGATGCTCGAACCTTCGAGCATGGAAATGCGCCCGGCCATCGGATGGCTTTCGATCGCCTCGCGGTTGTGCGGGCGGATGTCCAGGTCGATGCCCAGCACCTCACCGTGGCCCTGCAGTTCGAGCAGCGAGGCGTAGTAGATGATCGAGCCGCCGTGGGCGATGCCGCATTCGATGATCAGGTCCGGCTTGACCCGCCAGATGATCTCCTGCATCGCCATCATGTCCTGGGGCAGCTGGATGATCGGCCGGCCCATCCACGAGAAGTGGTAGCTGTACTTGTGCTTGGCCGATTCGTTGAAGAAGTCCCGGGCCAGGCCCTTGAGCTGCTCGTCCTGGCCCTGGGCTTTGATGCCGGCCTCGCATTCGGCTTCGAAGGCTTTGATAACGTCGGTCATGGTGCTGTCTCTCTGGGAAGTCATTGAAATGCGGCGCTGTCGACGGCGTGGTAGGTGAAACGCCCGGCGGTCATGCGGCGGATTTCTTCGAGGTAATTGGAATTCATCACGAACAGGTTGGCGCCATCGGGCAAGGCGGCCATGGCCTCCTGCGGCGACGACACGCGCACGCCGCTGAGCGGCAGGTAGCGGCCCTGCTTG
>DQAA01000540.1:2456-3462 GCA_003523465.1 Pseudomonas sp. | reverse complement strand
CAGTTCGTCGCCTTCTTTCAGGCGGTCGCCCAGCTTCACTTTCAGCGCCTTGATGACGCCGGCCTTCGGGGCCGGGATCTCCATGGAGGCCTTGTCGGACTCCAGGGTCAGCAGGCTCTGGTCTGCTTCGATACGGTCACCGACCTTGACGAACAGCTCGATGATTTCACCTTCACCGCTGCCGATGTCAGGTACGCGAATGATTTCGCTCACTTAAAAATACTCCTCAGCAGTCCAGTGGGTTGCGCTTGTCCGGGTCGATGCCGAACTTGACGATGGCGTCAGCCACCACCTTGGGTTCGATCTCGCCGCGGTCAGCCAGGGCTTCCAGGGCAGCCAGCACGACGAAGTGACGGTCGACTTCGAAGAAGTGACGCAGCTTCTTGCGGCTGTCGCTGCGACCGAAACCGTCGGTACCCAGGACCTTGAACTCTTTGCTCGGTACCCACTGGCGAATCTGTTCGGCGAACAGCTTCATGTAGTCGGTGGAAGCGATGACCGGACCCTTACGGCCAGCCAGGCACTCTTCGACGTAGGTGACCTGTGGTTTCTGACCAGGCTTCAGGCGGTTGCTGCGCTCTACGGCCAGGCCGTCGCGACGCAGTTCGTTGAAGCTGGTGACGGACCAGACGTCGGCGCCGACGTTGTACTCGTCGCGCAGGATCTTCGCCGCTTCGCGGACTTCGCGCAGGATGGTGCCCGAGCCCAGCAGTTGTACGTGGTGCGCCGCTTCGCGGGTGTCCTCTTCCAGCAGGTACATGCCCTTGATGATGCCTTCCTCGGCGCCGGCCGGGATGGCTGGCTGGGTGTAGGCTTCGTTCATCACAGTGATGTAGTAGAAGACGTCCTGTTGCTCTTCGGTCATCTTCTTCATGCCGTCCTGGATGATCACCGCCAGCTCGTAGCCGTAGGTCGGATCATAGGTGCGGCAGTTCGGGATGGTCGCCGCCAGCATGTGGCTGTGACCGTCTTCGTGCTGCAGGCCTTCACCGTTCAGGGTGGTACG
>DQAA01000540.1:0-2418 GCA_003523465.1 Pseudomonas sp. | reverse complement strand
GAACATCGAGTAGAAGATGTAGAACGGCAGCATTGGCTGGTTGTGGTTCGAGTACGAGGTACCGGCCGCGATGAACGACGACATGGCGCCGGCTTCGTTGATGCCTTCCTCGAGGATCTGGCCCTTCTTGTCCTCGCGGTAGAACATCACCTGGTCCTTGTCGACCGGCTCGTAGAGCTGGCCCACGGACGAGTAGATGCCCAGTTGGCGGAACATGCCTTCCATACCGAAGGTACGGGCTTCGTCCGGGATGATCGGAACGATGCGCTGGCCGATTTCCTTGTCCTTGACCAGCTGCGCGAGGATCCGCACGAAGGCCATGGTGGTGGAGATTTCGCGGTCGCCCGAGCCGTCCAGGATCGCCTTCAGGGTTTCCAGTGGCGGAGTCGGGATGCTGATCGACTTGACGCGGCGCTGCGGTACGAAACCGCCCAGTGCGGCGCGACGCTCGGCCAGGTAGCGAGCTTCGGCGCTGCCTTCTTCGGGTTTGAAGAACGGCAGGTTTTCCAGCTCTTCGTCCTTGACCGGGATGTCGAAGCGGTCACGGAAGTGACGCAGGCTGTCGACGTCGACCTTCTTGGTGTTGTGCGCGGTGTTCTTGGCTTCGCCAGCGCCGGTGCCGTAGCCCTTGATGGTCTTGGCCAGGATGACGGTCGGCTGCTCTTTGTGGTTGACCGCCTGGTGGTAGGCCGCATAGACCTTGTACGGGTCGTGGCCGCCACGGTTGAGCTTCCAGATCTCGTCGTCGGACAGGTCGGCGACCATGGCCTTGAGTTCTGGGGTGTTGAAGAAGTGCTCACGGACGAACGCGCCGTCCTTGGCCTTGTAGTTCTGATACTCGCCGTCGATGACTTCGTCCATGCGGCGCTGCAGGATACCGTCGGTGTCCTTGGCCAGCAGTGGGTCCCAGAAGCGGCCCCAGACGACTTTGTTGACGTTCCAGCCACCGCCACGGAACACGCCTTCGAGTTCCTGGATGATCTTGCCGTTGCCGCGAACCGGGCCGTCGAGGCGCTGCAGGTTGCAGTTGATGACGAAGATCAGGTTGTCCAGCTTCTCGCGGCCAGCCAGGGAGATCGCGCCCAGGGATTCCGGCTCGTCGCACTCGCCGTCGCCCATGAAGCACCAGACTTTCTGCTTGCCGGCAGGGATGTAGCCGCGGGCTTCCAGGTACTTCATGAAGCGCGCCTGGTAGATCGCCTGGATCGGACCCAGACCCATGGAAACGGTCGGGAACTGCCAGAAATCAGGCATCAGCCATGGGTGCGGGTAGGACGACAGGCCGTTGCCATCGACTTCCTGGCGGAAGTTGTTCATCTGGTCTTCGCTGATGCGGCCTTCCATGAAGGCGCGGGCGTAGACGCCTGGAGAGGCGTGGCCCTGGAAGAAGATCAGGTCGCCGCCATGCTCGTCGGTCGGAGCCTGGAAGAAGTAGTTGAAGCCGATGTCGTACAGGGTGGCGCTGGAGGCGAACGAGGAGATGTGGCCGCCCAGGTCCGAGTCCTTCAGGTTGGTGCGCATTACCATGGCCAGCGCGTTCCAGCGAACCAGCGAGCGAATGCGGCGTTCCATGAACAGGTCGCCAGGCATGCGTGCTTCGTGGGTTACCGGAATGGTGTTGCGATACGGCGTGGTGATTGCGTACGGCAGCTGCGAACCACTACGGGTGGCCAGCTCGCCCATACGGGTCATCAGGTAGTGAGCGCGGTCTTCGCCTTCTTTGTCGAGGACCGACTCCAGGGCGTCCAGCCATTCCTGGGTTTCGACGGGATCGAGGTCTTGCATGGCTTGCTCCAGGGCGGAAAGGCTTCCAGAATCGGTTGCCTGAAGTTTGCGACTGGCCTTTTGGGCAGACGACATGAATTCTTGGATTACCGAGGGTGGTCCCGGCGGCGTGTAGTTTTACTACAAATCGATCCACCTTTACACGCCTTCGAGTGAAAAAAGCAGTAGTAAAACTACATCAGCCCCATCAGAGCCTTGCTTGTGGCTTGTGGGAAAAAACGATACCGGTGATTAAAAACCGGTTGAGAAAAGGCTTGCCGTGATGGTTTCTGCCAAAAAAAACGCAATCGCCGCTATTTTCAACTTTTGTATGACAGTCCAACCCGGGCCACAGGTTCGCGCTGTAGCCACCGCCTGCATTTTCCCGCCGATCAAGGATAGACCATGAGCCTGCCTTCGCTGGTCGAACTGCCAGATACCCTCAAACACCTGACCAGCAGCAACGAACAATCGCTGCGCAGCGCCGTGGCCGCCGTCGATGGGCTGAGCCTGGACGGTTGGACCACCGAACGCTGGAGCGCGTTCGCCCGGGTCGCCACGGCCAGTGAATTCGTGCTTGAACAAAGCGTGCGCGACCCGGCCATGCTTCTCGGCCTGGTCGACAGCGGCGAGCTGGACCGGCGGTTCGCCCCC
>DQAA01000379.1 GCA_003523465.1 Pseudomonas sp. | reverse complement strand
GTCGGCGTTGCCGATGTCTTCGCTGGCCATGCGCACCACGCGGCGGGCCAGGTACAGCGGGTCGCAGCCGCCGTCGAGCATGCGTGCGAACCAGTACAGCGCAGCGTCCGGATTGGAACCGCGGATGGATTTGTGCAGGGCGGAAATCTGGTCGTAGAAGGCTTCACCGCCCTTGTCGAAACGACGGCGGCTGTCGCCCAGCAGGCTTTGCAGGAGTTCGACGCCGATTTCCCCGCCGTCATCGGCGAGGTCCGAGGCGTTTTCGAGGAAGTTGAGCATGCGCCGGCCATCACCGTCGGCAGCGGCCAGGAGCATGCCGAAGGCGTCGTCACCGAGGCGCAACTGGCGTTTGCCGAGGCCGCGGTCTTCGCTCAGCGCGCGTTGCACCAGACGGCGCAGCGCGTCTTCATCGAGGCTCTTGAGCACATAGACCCGCGCCCGCGAAAGCAGCGCGTTGTTCAGCTCGAACGAAGGGTTTTCGGTAGTGGCGCCGATGAAGATCAGCGTGCCGTCTTCGACATAGGGCAGGAACGCGTCCTGCTGCGACTTGTTGAAGCGGTGCACTTCATCGACGAAGAGAATGGTGCGCCGACCGTACTGGGCCGCCTGCTGCTTGGCTATTTCCACCGCATGGCGGATTTCCTTGACGCCGGCGAGCACCGCCGAGACCGTCTCGAAATGCGCATCGCAGAACTGCGCCAGCAGCCGCGCCAGGGTGGTCTTGCCGACCCCTGGCGGGCCCCAGAAGATCATGGAATGCAGGGCGCCCTGCTCCAGCGCCTCGCGCAGCGGCTTGCCCCGTGCCAGCAGGTGCTGCTGGCCGACGTATTCGTCCAGGTTGGCCGGGCGCATGCGCGCGGCCAGGGGCTGGGCAACCGGTTCACTGCGAAACAGATCCATCGACGGCTGTACGACCTCTTACTCTTGAATCACGTCCGCGCCCTTGGGCACGTCGAACTTGAATTTGCTCGCCGCGATCGCTTCGTTGGCCTTGACCCCGGTGAAGACGATGTTGGTGCGCTGGCCAACACTGTCGATCAGTTGCATGTCATTGACCAGGCCCCTGCGGAACGACAGGCGCAGGGAATCGAACAGGGTGTCCTTGGTCTTGGGACGCAGCTCGAAGTCCATCACTTCGCCCTGCTCTTTCGAACTGATATCGAAGCTCTGGCTGATCTTGGAGATATCGCCGGAGAGCAGCAGCGCAGGGGTCTGGGTCAGGCGCTGGTCCAGCTTCTTGATGGTCGCCTGCTCCAGGTCCGGGTCCCACAGGGTGACCTTGGCGCCATCGGAGACCACCACCTGCTCGGCCGGCGCGTCAGTGTGCCAGTAGAACAGGCCCGGACGCTGCACCGCCATCTGCCCGGTGGTTTCCTGGAGCTGGGTACCGCTGGCGTCGAGGGTCAGCTGGGAGAAATTGGCGCTGATGGTCTTCGAGTTGTTGAGCAGTTGGGTCAGGCGAGCCACGTCAGCGTCGGCGGCGAACACCGAAGCGCTGGACAGGCTCAAAGCAGAAACCAACATCATGCGAATCAGGCGCATGGCAATCCTCGTTGCAGAATGAATGAAGCGGCGGGCGTCGTTGCCCGCCGGCAAATCGGGTATCAGTCCCGCGCCGGTCCCGGCGCGATGACTTCGCGTGATCCGTTGGTGTTCATGGCGGTGACCACACCGGCCATTTCCATTGCCTCGATCATACGCGCGGCGCGGTTGTAGCCGATCTTGAGCTTGCGCTGCACTGCGGAAATCGATGCACGGCGGCTTTCCAGGACGAACTGCACCGCTTCGTCGTACAGCGCGTCGGTCTCGGCGTCTTCGCCGCCTTCACCGCCGCCACCACCATCGAAGCCACTGCCGGCCTCTTCGACACCGTTGAGGATGTCGTCGTTGTAGTTCGGCGCGCCGCGCAGTTTCCACGCTTCGACGACGCGATGCACCTCGTCGTCGGAAACGAACGCACCGTGCACCCGGATCGGCAGGCTGGTGCCCGGCGGCATGTAGAGCATGTCACCGTGACCCAGCAGCTGTTCGGCGCCGCCCTGGTCGATGATGGTCCGCGAGTCGATCTTGCTCGACACCTGGAACGCCATGCGGGTCGGGATGTTGGCCTTGATCAGGCCGGTGATGACGTCAACCGACGGACGCTGGGTGGCGAGGATCAGGTGGATACCGGCGGCACGGGCCTTCTGGGCGATACGGGCGATGAGCTCTTCGACCTTCTTGCCGACGATCATCATCATGTCGGCGAATTCGTCCACCACCACCACGATGGTTGGCAGGGTGGTCAGGGTCGGCGGCACGTCGTCCATGCTTTCGCGGCGGAACATCGGGTCGTAGATCGGCTCGCCGGCTTCCTCGGCGTCCTTGACCTTGCGGTTGAAGCCCGCCAGGTTGCGCACACCCATGGCCGCCATCAGCTTGTAGCGACGCTCCATCTCGGCCACGCTCCAGCGCAGGGCGTTGGCGGCGTCCTTCATGTCGGTGACCACCGGGCAGAGCAGGTGCGGGATGCCTTCGTAGATCGACAGTTCGAGCATCTTCGGGTCGATCATGATCAGCTTGGCGTCTTCGGGGCCCGACTTGAACAGGATCGAGAGGATCATGGCGTTGACGCCCACCGACTTACCGGAACCGGTGGTACCGGCAACCAGCAGGTGGGGCATCTTGGCCAGGTCGGTGATCACCGGCTTGCCGCCGATGTCGTGCCCGAGGGCCATGGTGACCGGCGACTTGGCCTCGTCGTACTGCGGCGACGACAGCACTTCGGAGAAGCGCACGATCTGCCGGTCTTCGTTGGGGATCTCGATACCGACGGTGGTCTTGCCGGGAATCACCTCGACCACGCGCACGCTGGTCACCGCCAGGGAGCGGGCAAGGTCCTTGGCGAGGTTGGCGATACGGCTGACCTTGACGCCAGCGGCAGGCTGGATTTCATAGCGGGTGATCACCGGGCCCGGGTGGATCGAGTCCACCGATACCTCGACGCCGAATTCCTTCAGTTTGATTTCCAGCAGTTGACCGACACCTGCGAGGGATTCCGGCGAATAGTTGACCTTCTTCGCTTCGGCAGGATCGAGGATGGAAATCGGTGGCAGGGTGCCTTCGACGGCGCTGTCGACGAAGAGTGGCACCTGCTTTTCTTTCTGTACGCGCTNNCTCGGCTCGGGGGCCTTGGCCGGGGCGGGCATGATCACCGGTGGGGTCTTGTCCTCGCGCTCGGCGACGTGCCTGGCTAGCGCCTGGTCGCGCTCGATGATGCGTTCACGGGCTTTGGCCTGCTCGCGCCGGTCCGGGACCACCGGGGCCACGACCTCGTTGACCTGCTGGTCGACCTCGCGCAGTTGCGCCACCAGTTGCTTGCGCTCGTTGCGCGCACTCCACCAGCGGCTGGCGGCGCCCTGGATGAGTTCGAAGAGGTCGAGGGTGATCTTGCCGGTGATGTCCATGACCTTGAACCACGACAGGTCGGTGAACACGGTCAGGCCGAAGAGGAACAGGGCGATGAACATCAGGGTGCTGCCCTGCACGTTCAGGGCGTTCTTGGCCAGGTCGCCAAGGCTTTCACCCAGGGCGCCACCGGCCGAGGCCGGCAGGCTAGGCGCGGAATGGAAATGGATGTGGGCCAGCGCGGCGCCGGAAAGGACCAGGAACACCAGGCCGATCAGGCGCCAGGAGAACAGCCATCCACTCCACTGCCAGGGTTGGTGGCGTTCGCGGAAGATCTGCCAGGTCTTGATCGCCAGCAGCAAGGGGAAGATATAGGCGAAGTAACCCAGCACCATGAACAGGATGTCGGCAAAGAAGGCACCGGCGCGACCGGCAGCGTTCTGCACCTGGTCGACGTTGCTGGTGTGGCTGAAGCCTGGATCCGCCTGGTCGTAACTCAGCAATGCCATCCACAGGTAGAGGCACAGGGCGCCCATGGCAATCAGGGCACCTTCCTTGAGCCTGTAGTGCAACTGCTGGCGCCAGAGCGGCTCGGGATTGGGTGTTGCTGTGGGTTTCTTCAAAACTCGTCTATTCCTGCGCGGATGCGCGTCCAACCGTGATTGACCAAGGGGGCCGGTCAACAAATCAGTACTTTTAACATTACTGCCGATCCATCGCCATGACGCTCGGCGGAACGAGCCACGACGGGATCAAATTCCCATGCAACAATTTGAGCACGCATTTTCTTTTGTGACAAAGGCTTATGCGGGCTTTTTGCGTAGTTGGGACAACTGCCCCGATATTAAGTTGCGCACATGACGGACGGCCATCCGCGAACGAACCCCGACGCGTCTGCGACAGGGTTGTCCGCCGGGGCTTTTTCGGGTCATGCTGGGCGCCCTCCCCTGCCCCGACCAGACGCGACGGAACACGATGCTGACCTGGCTGAACCGCACTACCCTGGATTTCCCGCCGCTGGAAAAGGCCCTGCGCGAACCCAACGGCCTGCTTGCCGCCGGCGGCGATCTGCAACCGGAACGCCTGGTCGCGGCCTATCGCCATGGTTGCTTTCCCTGGTACCAGGACGGCCAGCCGATCCTCTGGTGGTCACCGGACCCACGTACGGTGATGTTTCCCGATGAGCTGCATGTGTCACGCTCCCTGCGCAAGTTCATCCGCCAGGGGCACTACCAGGTCAGCTTCGATCAGGATTTCCCGGCGGTGATCGCCGCCTGCGCTGCGCCCCGCGCTTATGCCGACGGCACCTGGATCACCGACAACATGCAGGCCGCCTATGTGGAACTGCATCGTCGCGGCCTCGCCCATTGCGTTGAGGTGCGCCGCGAGGGTGAACTGGTCGGCGGACTGTATGGACTGGCCATGGGTCGGCTGTTTTTCGGTGAGTCGATGTTCAGCCGGGCCGACAATGCCTCCAAGGTCGGCTTCGTCGCGCTGGTGGAGCACCTGAGGGAGGCCGGTTTTGTCCTGATCGACTGCCAGATGCCCACCGATCATCTGCATAGCCTCGGCGCTCGCGCCATCGCCAGGGCAACCTTCGCCGATTATCTGCGTCAATATCTGGACCAGCCCAATCGCGCGACATGGATCTGTACCCAGGCCGTTTGCTAGGCGAGTTTCCAGAGCTGGCTTACAATTAGTAAAAAACCTGTCGAGGGGTTGATCATGACTGAGTTGGCGCGGTTGAAGTTTTATGCCACTCAACCCCATGCCTGTAGCTACCTGCCTGACGAGCAAGCCACCACGCTGTTTCTCGATCCGAGTCAGCCGATGGACGCCACCGTCTATGCGGACCTGTCGGAAATGGGTTTTCGGCGTAGCGGTGACCACCTGTACCGCCCCCATTGCCAGAACTGCAATGCCTGTGTGCCGGCGCGCATTCCGGCTGCACGCTTTACGCCGAACCGGCAGCAAAAACGCATCATCAAGCGCAACACCGATCTGGTGGTGAGCCCTGCACGCCCGTCCTTCAACGAAGAATACTTCGATCTCTACCGGCGCTATATCGAGCAGCGTCACGCAGATGGCGATATGTACCCGCCCAGTCGCGACCAGTTCTCCACGTTCCTGGTCCGTGACCTGCCGTTTTCGCGGTTCTACGAGTTTCGCCTCGACGGGCGACTGGTCGCCGTGGCGGTGACCGATCTGTTGCCCAACGGGCTATCGGCGGTATATACCTTCTATGAGCCGACCGAAGAACGACGCAGCCTCGGCCGCTACGCCATTCTCTGGCAGATCGGCGAAACCCTGCGCCTGGGGCTGGATGCGGTTTACCTGGGCTACTGGATCAAGAACTGCAAAAAAATGAACTACAAGACCCAATACCGCCCTATTGAACTGCTCATCAATCAGCGCTGGGTCACCCTGAACTGAAATCCTTGGCTTGACCTTCCTTTTTCGGGCACAATGCACGCCACTTTTTGTAGCCGGGTGCTTCTGTGGCCGGCCATAACTGAACACCGAGGGCTTTACTGCATGTCGAAAGAAGACAGCTTCGAAATGGAAGGCACTGTCGTCGACACCCTGCCCAACACCATGTTCCGCGTGGAGTTGGAAAACGGGCACGTCGTAACCGCGCACATCTCCGGCAAGATGCGCAAGAACTACATCCGTATCCTGACTGGCGACAAGGTCCGCGTCGAACTGACGCCGTACGACCTGAGCAAAGGGCGCATCACCTACCGCGCCCGCTAAAAGTCAGCACGACGAAAAAGCCCGGCAAATGCCGGGCTTTTTTGTTTTTGCTGTTTTTTGTGGCGCGGTTG
>DQAA01000091.1 GCA_003523465.1 Pseudomonas sp. | reverse complement strand
TCTTGCCGCAGCCCGACGGGCCCTTGATCAGCAGCGACTGCCCTGGCACCAGACTCAGATCGAAATCGCTCAACAGACGTTGCCCATCCGGTCGCGAGACCTGCATGCCCTGGATATCCAGCGAGTCCGCCTGCTCGACCCGGGCGACCCGTGGCAACGCCCGGGCCTGCTGGTTGGCGTCGAGAAAACCGGTCAGGCGATCCAGCGTCGCGCGGTACTGGGCAAAGGTGTCATAGGACTCACGGAAGAACGACAACGAGTCCTGCACCTGGCCGAAGGCCTGGGAGGTCTGCATCACATCGCCCAGCTTGATCGCGCCGCTGAAGAAGCGCGGTGCCTGGAGAATGAAGGGGAACACCACCGCCACCTGGCTCACCGCGAGGTTGAAGCCATCGAATTTCAGGCTGCGGTAGACCAGTGCCCAGACGTTCAGGATCAACGCCGAGAAACGTCCCAGCAGGGTGTCGCGCTCGATCCGCGAGCCTTGGTAGAAGGCCACGTTCTCCGCGTATTCACGCAAG
Source organism: Pseudomonas sp. (assembly GCA_003523465.1). Lineage (GTDB taxonomy): Bacteria > Pseudomonadota > Gammaproteobacteria > Pseudomonadales > Pseudomonadaceae > Aquipseudomonas. The sequence goes on along the minus strand of DQAA01000091.1, from coordinate 2,677 downwards.
CGCATCAGCGCATAACGGAAGTTCGCCGTGAGTTTTTCATTGAGGAAGTTCAGGCGGATCAGCGGCTTGCCCAGCTTGAAGGCGATCCAGGTGGCGATCAGGACATAGACGTACACCGCAAACACCATCGCCCGCGGCACTTCCACGCCGGCCACCGTCAGCGGCGCCGACAGCCCCCAGAGAATCCCGGTGAACGCCACCAGCGACACCAGCGCACTGACCGCGCCGAGGGACAGGGTCACCGAGCCGGTCACGAAGGCATTCACGTCCAGTTCGATACGTTGGTCCGGGTTGTCCACCGGCTGGTCGAGAAACTGCCCGCGGTAATACGCATCGCCCGCCATCCAGTCGGTGGTCAGGCGCTCGGTCAGCCAGGTGCGCCAGCGAATGCTGAACGCCTGGGTCACGTAATACGTGAACAGCGCGCGCAGCACATGGATGGTCGCCAGCACCGCGAAGACCCCGAGCAAGTACCAGAACGCCGCCTGGTCCAGTCCCTGAAGAGCGCTGTAGAAACCGTTGTACCAGAACGAAAACAGCACGTTCAGGCGTACCGCAAACAGGGTCAGCAACAACAGCAAAGAGAACGCCAGCAACGGTCGCCAGCTGTGCCTGGGGCTCAGGTATGGCCCGGCGATCTGCCAGAACTGCTGGCCCCAGCGGGTAAAGCGGATGGCCAGCCGGGCGCAGATGGCCAGGACGACAAAGGTGATCAGGGCGGCGAGGGCGAGCCAGCGCAGGCTTTCCTGCAGGGCTTGATGCCAATCCATGTCCATGGGGTGGGTTCCGGGCGAGAGGTGAGCTGAGCGTAGATGAGGAATGCCGGGGCCTGGGTGAAGGAATCTTTAATGGCCTTCACCACTGGAGATGTGGTGCGGGGACGAAGGTCGACGGCAGGCAAATTCAAGTGTTATAACGTAACTCTTTGCGTCGAGACCCAGCCCCTCACCATGATCCGAATCCTGATCCGCAACGCCCAAGTGGTGAACGAAGGCAGCATTTTCTGCGCCGATATCCTGGTCGCCCACGGCCGCATCGAGAAGATCGCCGGCATCATCAGCGGCCGGAACGCCGCGCTGGAGATCGACGCCCAGGGCCAGTGGCTGCTACCCGGCATGATCGACGACCAGGTGCATTTCCGTGAACCCGGCGCACCGCACAAGGGCAGCATCCACAGCGAATCACGGGCGGCGGTGGCCGGGGGCATCACCAGTTTCATGGACATGCCCAACACCAACCCCGCGACACTGTCCCTGGATGCACTGGCGGATAAGAAGCAGCGCGCGGCGCGCAGTTCGGTGGCCAACTTCGGCTTTCACTTCGGCGTCAGCAAGGACAACCTCGATGTGGTCGCCGCCCTCGACCCGCGGGAGGTGGCCGGGGTGAAGGTGTTCATGGGGGCTTCCACCGGCGACATGCTGGTGGACGACCCGCAGGTGCTGGAACGGCTGTTCGCCTGCGTGCCCACCATCCTCCTGGCCCACTGCGAACATACCCCGTCGATCCTCGGCAACGAGGCGCGCCTGCGCGAGCAGTACGGCGAGGCGATCGGCGCGGAGCTGCACCCGGTGATCCGCAATGCCGAAGCCTGCTATCGCTCCTCATCGCTGGCGGTGGAACTGGCAAGGACGTTCGGCACCCGCCTGCACGTCCTGCACCTGACCACCGCCCGCGAGCTGTCGCTGTTCGAGCCCGGCCCGCTGACCGGCAAGCGCATCACTGCGGAGGTCTGTGCCCATCACCTGCTGTTCGACGACCGCGACTACGCCACCCTCGGCAACCTGATCAAGTGCAACCCCGCGATCAAGACCCGTGCTGACCGCGACGCCCTGCGCCAGGCGCTGCTGTGCGACCGCCTCGATGTCATCGGCACCGACCATGCGCCACACACCCTCGAAGAAAAGTCCCGTCCCTACGCCCAGGCCCCGTCCGGATTGCCTCTGGTCCAGCACGCCTTGCCGGCTCTGCTGGAGCTGGTCGCCGACGGCGTGCTGCCGCTGACCCGCCTGGTGCAGAAGACCAGTCATGCCGTGGCCGAGCTGTTCGGCATCCATGAGCGCGGATACATCCGTGAGGGCTACTGGGCCGATCTGGTGCTGGTGGAAAAGCTCGCGCAAGCCCGGCCTGTGCGGCTCGACCCGCTGCTCTCCCACTGCCAGTGGACACCGTTCCAGCACCACGCTTTTCGCCATCGCATCGCCGCCACCCTGGTTTCCGGGCAACTGGCCTGGCACCAGGGGCGTCTGGTCGAAGGCTGCCAGGGATTACCGCTGAGTTTCAGGAAATGAACATGACCCAGGACGAACTGCTGCAACAGCCTGCCGAGGCCTACATGAATGCCGGGCAGCTGGCGTATTTCCACCAACTGCTGCTGGATGAGCGGCGAGGGCTGCAGGAGCGCATCTCCGAGGAGTTCGAGTCGCTCAAAAGCCATGAAATCAACTCGGACCCGGCGGATATCGGCAGCACCGAAGAAGCGCGGCAATGGCAACTGCGGGTGCTGGAGCGGGAGAAGAAGCTGCTGGACAAGATCGACGAGGCGCTGGAGCGGCTGGCGCGGGGTGAATATGGCTGGTGTGCCGAGACCGGCGAGGCGATCGGCCTGAAGCGCTTGCTGCTGCGCCCGACGGCGTCGTTGTCGGTGGAGGCCAAGGAACGGCAGGAAATGAGGGAGCGG
>DQAA01000296.1:192-4509 GCA_003523465.1 Pseudomonas sp. | reverse complement strand
GATCTTCGGCATCGGTGGCGGCTCGCTGACCGTGCCGTTCCTGACCTGGCGCAGCCTGCCGATGCAGAAGGCGGTGGCGACCTCGTCGGCCTGCGGCCTGCCGATCGCCCTGGTCAGTGCCCTGAGTTTCATGCTGCTGGGCTGGCACGACGAGCACCTGCCGCCCCATAGCCTGGGCTTCGTCTATCTGCCGGCGATGATCGGCATTGCTGTGACCAGCATGTTTTTCGCTCGCTTCGGCGCGCGCCTGGCGCACAAACTGTCGCCGCGCCTGCTCAAACGCCTGTTCGCCGCGCTGCTGTTCTGCGTCGGCCTTAGCTTTTTGCTTTAACGAGAGGAGTCACCATGCTGCCTTACCCGCAGATCGATCCCGTCGCATTGGCCATCGGGCCGCTGAAAATCCACTGGTATGGCCTGATGTACCTGGTCGGTATCGGTGGCGCCTGGCTGCTGGCGTCGAGCCGGCTCAACCGCTTCGATCCCACCTGGTCCAAGGAAAAGCTCTCGGACCTGGTGTTCTGGCTGTCCATGGGCGTGATCGTCGGCGGACGGCTCGGCTACGTGCTGTTCTACGACCTCAGCGCCTACCTCGCCAACCCGACCCTGATCTTCGAAGTGTGGAAGGGCGGCATGTCGTTTCACGGTGGTTTCATCGGGGTGATGCTGGCAGCGCTGTGGTTCGGCAAGCGCAACAACAAGACCTTCTTCGAGCTGATGGACTTCGTCGCGCCAATGGTGCCGATCGGCCTGGGTGCCGGGCGTATCGGCAACTTCATCAACGCCGAACTGTGGGGCAAGGCCAGCGACGTGCCGTGGGCGATGGTCTTCCCGACCGACCCGGCGCAGCTGGCGCGTCACCCGTCGCAGCTGTACCAGTTCGCCCTCGAGGGCGTGGCGCTGTTCCTGATCCTCTGGTTGTACTCGCGCAAGCCGCGGCCGACCATGGCGGTGTCCGGCATGTTTGCGCTGTTCTACGGGATCTTCCGTTTCATCGTCGAATTCGTCCGCGTTCCGGACGCCCAGCTCGGCTACCTGGCCTGGGGCTGGCTGACCATGGGTCAGATTCTTTGCGTCCCGATGATCCTCGGCGGCCTCGGCCTGATCTGGTGGGCCTATAATCGCCAGCCGACGGTAAAATCCGCGGTCTGATTTTCCACGGCAGGGGTGACCCCCCTGCCGTCTTCGTTACAGGAACGCTATGAAACAGTATCTGGAACTGGTCCGCGACGTTATCGAGAACGGCACCCTTCAGGAAAACCGCACCGGCGTGCGTACCATCGCCCTGCCGGGCGCCATGCTGCGTTTCGACCTGCAGAAGGGCTTTCCGGCCATCACCACGCGCAAGCTGGCGTTCAAGTCGGCCATCGGCGAAATGGTCGGTTTCCTGCGCGGGGTGAAGAACGCCGCCGAATTCCGCGAACTGGGCTGCAAGGTCTGGGACCAGAACGCCAACGAAAACGCCCAGTGGCTGGCCAACCCGTTCCGCCAGGGGCCGGATGACCTCGGCGAAATCTACGGCGTGCAATGGCGCCAATGGCCGGCCTACAAGCGCATCCCGCTGAGCAACGCCGCCGCCATCGAGCTGGCGCAGAAAAACGGCTTCGTGAAGATCGCCGAGGCCGAGGAAGACGGTGAAGCCTTCGTCGTGCTGTACAAGGCCATCGACCAGATCCGCCAGTGCGTCGACACCATCGTCAACGACCCCAATAGCCGGCGAATCCTGTTCCACGGCTGGAACTGCGCCCAACTGGACGAAATGGCCCTGCCGCCGTGCCACCTGCTGTACCAGTTCCACCCGAACACCCAGACCAAAGAGATCTCCCTGACGCTCTACATTCGTTCCAACGATCTGGGCCTGGGCACGCCGTTCAACCTCACCGAAGGCGCTGCGCTGCTGTCGCTGGTGGGCCGCCTGACCGGCTACACGCCGCGCTGGTTCACCTACTTCATCGGCGATGCCCACGTGTATGAAAACCACCTGGACATGCTCAACGAGCAACTGCGCCGCGAGCCGCTGGAAGCGCCGAAGCTGGTGATTTCGGATCGGGTGCCGGAGTTCGCCAAGACCGGCAAGTACGAGCCGGAGTGGCTGGAGAAGATCGAGCCGAGCGACTTCAGCCTGGAAGGGTATGAGCACCACCCGCCGATGACGGCGCCGATGGCGGTTTGAGCCGTTCTTGCAGTGTACAGACCTGTGGGAGCTTGCCAGCTTGTCTCACGCAGGTCATGGCGCTATAGTGCCGGAGCGGGAAATAAGAGCAGGGCTCCGAGATCATCAGGCGAAATTGGATCTGGAGTGTGGATTGCACGGAGACGCCATCCGTGTGGTAGCGGCATCAGATTTCGGTCTGTTGGCATGTGACCCAACCCCTCGAGGTTAGCTAAGCAAGCGCTGCGACTACCATCCCGCGTATCTTCTTCAGTCAAGGGCGCCCTCTGGCGCCTTTGGCGTTTCTGGGATTTGAAAGCCCTCGATCATCCCCACGGCCTTTCCGTTCGGCGCACGGTTGCGATAGGCCGTCACTACGCTGTAGTAGAGCTGTTCATCGCCGAGAGGCCAAGCTGCCAATACTGCGCACCCCTTGCGGCCCCGGATCACGATCAGGCGCTCGTTCCCTTTCATCGAATCGAACTCACAAACGATGTTCGTGCCATGGGTGATGATGTCGGATACAAAGCGCGCTACGTCATACACCGTTGGGTAGCCCCACTTCACCAGATCATGCCTACGCTCTTGCCAGATGTGGCGTACACCGAAGCCTTTGTGGGGGCCGATGTGCTTGCCCGCCCTGAGATAGATATCTCCGCCAGGCTGCTGTAACAACTGGCTGGTGACCTTTACCAATCCCCAGGATTCCAGGCCTGTGGAGGGGGGCGCGATGTTGAAGTCTTCGTGATGATCGAACTCGACCGGTATCGCCTGAGGCGGCGACGCCTTGAAACGTGACATGCCAGCAATCCTTGACTACCTGATTGCTCCATTCTCACGTCATGACTGGCCGTGCCAGAACCGCACTTTCCGATTTTGTAGAATTTAGTGATGCTAATGATTACCGCGGTGATTCTTGGAATCGTGCAGGTGGCTCGACCACTCAAGAGGTTTGGCTTTCTCGGACGGCGCCGCTGGCTGTTTGGTCCGCTTTTAACGGTACAAGCCAGTTGCTCCCACAGGGTTAGTGGCCAACCTTAGTGGCCGTGACTTCTACCGACATGCGAATGCTCTCCCTCCGGCACCGAAACCGCGCCATTCACCTCCAGCCTCTCCAGGATCGCGCAGTGCTCGCCCTCTGCGCGGCACCTTCTGCGCAACTCCACCAACTGCTCCTGCAACGCCACCAGCCCGTCGATCCGGGCCTGCACGTGCTCGATATGTTCGTCGACCAGCGCATTGACGCTTTCGCACTGGTCCTGCGGGCTGTCCCGTAGCCGCAGCAGGCTGCGGATTTCCTCCAGGGTCATGTCCAGGGTGCGGCAGTTGCGGATGAACGTCAGCCGCTCGACATGGGCCTGGGTATACACCCGGTAGTTGCCCTCGCTGCGCGCCGGTTCCGGCAGCAGGTTTTCCCGCTCGTAGTAACGGATGGTCTCCACCGCGCAATCGGTGGCCTTGGCCAGTTCGCCGATCTTCATCTGCAAATACCTCGACAGGTTGCTTGACCCTATAGTGGCTACAGGGTGTTCACTTGGCAACAGGACCTTTAGGGATGAACCCTCATGAATCAGCCTGTCAGTCACGATCACACCCATAAGCCGCACGATCATGGCCATAGCCAGCACGATAGCTGCTGCGCGCCAAAGCCCCATTCCTGCTGCTCTACCGCTGAGGCACCGGCACTGGTGCAGTTGCGCGAGAAAGCCAGCAGCGACGCCCTGCTCAGCCGCTTCCGCATCGAGGCCATGGACTGCCCGACGGAACAGACCCTGATCCAGGACAAGCTGGGCAAGCTCGACGGTATCGAGCAACTGGAATTCAACCTGATCAACCGCGTCCTTGGCGTGCGCCATACCCTCGGCGACACCCAGGGCATCGAGCAGGCCATCGCCTCCCTGGGCATGAAGGCCGAGCCGCTGACCGACGAGGCCAGCGAAACCAGGCCGGCCCCGGCGAAGAAGTCCTGGTGGCCGCTGGCACTTTCCGGCGTTGCCGCGCTGGCTGCGGAAATCGTCCATTTCACCGCCGTCGCTCCCGAGTGGGTGGTCGCGGTGCTGGCCCTGGCGGCGATCCTCGGCTGCGGTCTGGGTACCTACAAGAAGGGCTGGATCGCCCTGAAAAACCGCAACCTCAACATCAACGCGCTGATGAGCATCGCCGTAACC
>DQAA01000296.1:0-173 GCA_003523465.1 Pseudomonas sp. | reverse complement strand
CTCGCCGAAGTGATCGAGGCGCGTTCGCTGGACCGTGCGCGCAACGCCATCGGCGGGCTGATGCAGTTGAGCCCGGACATGGCCACGGTGCAGCAGGCCGATGGCCAGTGGCTGGAGCGGGAAGTTGCCAACGTCGAATTGGGCGCGCTGGTGCGCCTGCGTCCGGGCGAGCG
>DQAA01000453.1 GCA_003523465.1 Pseudomonas sp. | reverse complement strand
ACGGGTGCCGGCGGAGCTGCTGGGGCAATTGCAACTGGCCGCGCGCTATTGCGGCGAACAACGCTGGAACCTGCTCTACGAGGTGCTCTGGCGCGTGGCCCATGGCGATCGCACCGCGATGCTTGCCGGTGATCGCCTGGGCAGCGAGCTGCAACGGCGGATCAAGCAGGTCACCCGTGAAGCCCATCACCTGCACGCCTTCGTGCGCTTCGTGCCGTTGCCTGCGACGGTTGCAGAAAACCTGCAACTGGACCTGGTGGCCTTCCACGAACCGGCCCACGACATCCTCGAAAGCGCCAGCGGTCATTTCGCCGAGCGCCTGGGACGCCAGCGCTGGTTGATCGCCACCTCGCGGGATGGCATTCGCTATGACGGCAAGGCGTTCGACTATCGCCGGCAATGCCCGGTGGAGTGGCGGCAGTGGGCCGAACAGGCCGACGATCCGGACGCGGACCTGTGGCTGACCTATTACCGCCACATCTTCAACCCGGCGCGGGTCAACCCCGATGCCTTGCGCATGCACATGCCGGGGCGTTTCTGGCGGCATCTGCCGGAAGGGCCGTTGATTCCCCGACTGGTGGGGCTGGCCCGGCAGGGCAAGCAGCGGGACGGGCAAGCGCAGGAAGTGGCGCAGCAGGGTGGGAAAAGGATTGCAGTGGCCTCAGCGCCCGCATTGCTTTGACGAAAGTGGTTTCAACACGAACACGAGGTACCTCGAATGCACAAAGCCGACCGCCTGTTCCAGCTGGTAAACCTGATCCGCGTTCACCAGCCGATCACCGCCGAAACCCTGGCCGAGCGGGTGGGTGTGTCGGTGCGCTCGATCTACCGCTATATCGACGACCTTTCCCTCAGCGGCGTGCCGGTCTATGGCACCACCGGTGTCGGCTATGCCCTTGATGCCAGCTTCGAAATGCCGCCCCTGCGCCTGAGCCGCATCGAGGTGGACGCCCTGACCCTGGGCATGCAAATGCTCGCCGGCAGCGCCGACAACGAACTGGCCAGCGCCGCCCGCACCCTGTTGGACAAGGTCTCGGCCAGCTCGCCGCACACGGTCGTTGAGCCGCAGCAGAGCCCGGTCCGTGCGCTGAACAGCAGCACCGCCATCACCCGCAGTCACCTCAGCGCCCTGCGCCAGGCCATCGAGCACAAGCGGGTAGTGCAGATCACCTACACCAGCCTCGACGGCGCCGTCTCCCGGCGCCTGATCCAGCCCATCGGCCTGTTCTACTGGGGCGGCAAGTGGACCGTCGGCAGTTGGTGCAACACCCGCGCGGCCTATCGGGATTTTCGCGTTGATCGCATCGCCGCGATCTTCACCAGCCAGGAGCCTTGGCGCGAAGGCCCGCAGATCGCCCTGCGCACCTACATGCGCCATCAATCCAGCGCGGGACGTACTGACAGCACGCTGTCAGGATGACCTCCCGATACTGGGTCTTCCTCAACCCCATGGAAGACCTCCACCCATGTCACACGTACTCGAACTCGCGATCTTCACTGTCAAGCCGCAGCACCTCGCCCAGATGCCACGACTGCGCGACGGCCTGCGCGAAACCCTCAAGGCTTTCCCCGGCCTTATCGAATACCGCGGTTATTCGCCGCTGAATAACCAACGCACTTTCGTCGATCTGGCCAAATGGCAAAGTTACGAATATGCGGCTGCTGTAGCCAAGGCCTTCAATGAAGGCGACCCCCGCTTCGCCGAATATATGGATGCCATCGAAAGTCTCACTTTCATGAACCATTTCCTGCCGGAATAACAATCCGCGTTTATATGAATGGTGCAGTTTGCGCCATTCCCAACCAGCCGACCAATGGCCCGCAAACCCCCTGTTATCAAGGATTCTGGCAGCTAGTATCAACAATCCTGATACTCCAATTGCACCTGCTGTTTTCATGAATATGCAGCCGTACACTCGATCGTAATCCGGTCACAAACACCGGTCCCCACAACTACAAGAACAGGTGGAGATACGAATGAGTCAGGTATCGTTCGAGGATCTTCCGCTGAGCCGTTTTCATATTCGAACGGTATTCAGCGGAACAGGAGGGCAGTTCAGCGACGGATTCGTGCTGGGTATCATCGGGATCGCCGTGAGCATGGCGGTGGGGCCCCTGCAACTGACCGCGCTGTGGATGGGCCTGCTCGGCGCCGCATCGCTGGCCGGCCTGTTTCTCGGCAGCCTGTTCGCCGGCCCGCTGGCCGACAAGTTCGGCCGGCGCACCATCTTCGCCTGGGACATGCTGCTGTTCGCGGTGATCTCCGCATCGCAATTCTTCGTTACTTCGCCAGAGCAGTTGCTNNCTGCTCCTCGGCCTGGTGCTCGGCTTCGACTATGTCGTGTCCAAATCCCTGGTCACCGAGTTCGCCCCGCGGCGCTATCGCGGGCGCTTGCTCAGTGTGCTGGCGGCAGCCTGGGCAGCCGGTTATGTGGCGGCCTACCTGGTGGGCTTCGCCATCCGTGATATCGGCCCGGATGCCTGGCGCCTGATGCTGGCCTTGAGTGGCGTGCCGGCGTTGCTGATCCTGCCGCTGCGCATGGGCGTACCGGAGTCGCCGATCTGGCTGATGGCCCGCGGTCGCA
>DQAA01000036.1:283-2629 GCA_003523465.1 Pseudomonas sp. | reverse complement strand
TCCGCGGATCGGCATCGAACGCCGCCGCCTCGCAGATCAGCGCCTTCTCGATGGCCTGCTCCGGAGTGATATCCCACGCGTGATACAGATCGAAGTCCTGCAGGTCACGGGCCATCAGTGCCGGATCGGCCAGCCCGGCGCAATCGTCTTCGGAGGTGTGCTTGGCGATGGCCAGGGCCGCCGCGACGGTTTCGCGGATCGCTTCGCTGCCACTGGCGGAGGTGCTGGCCGAGCCTTTGCGCTGGCCAACATAGAGGGTGATACCGAAGCCCTGGTCACGGTTGAACTCCACCGTTTCCACTTCCCGCTGCCGCACCGAGGTCGACAACCCCTGTTCCAGGGACACCGCGACCTCGCAGGCGCTGGCGCCCTGGCGTTTCGCCTCGGCGATGATCTGCTCGACCTGCTCCTGCAAGGCCGGCAGGGCTTGCGGACCTACGCTCTGCACTGCACTCATGGTTTTCTCCACTCAAATACGGCGTTCGGCGAGGGTCATCGAGCGACCGGGCCGGACAAGCGGCCCCCGACTGGTTATCATGGCGGCGTTTCTCAGCGGACTGCCCCCATGGTTGATTCTTACGATGCCTTCGACGAAGGCGAAAAAAGCAAAACCCAGATCAAGCGCGAACTTCAGGCGCTGGTCGATATGGGCGAGCGCCTCACTACGCTCAAGCCCGACACCCTGGCCAAACTGCCTCTGACCGACGAGCTGCGCAAAGCGCTCGAAGAGCACAAGAAGCACACGGCCAACGAAGCCAAGCGCCGTCACCGGTCGTTCATCGGCAAGCTGATGCGCGATCAGGATCTCGACGCCATCAATGCCCTGCTCGACCAACTGGACGCCTCTTCGCGCCAGTACAACGAGCGCTTCCATAATCTCGAACGCTGGCGTGACCGGCTGATCGACGGTACCGACGAGGTCCTGGAGAAATTCGTCCAGGAATACCCCGAAGCCGACCGTCAGCAATTGCGTTCGCTGATCCGCCAGGCCCAGCACGAGGCGAAGACCAACAAGCCGCCTACCGCCGCGCGCAAGATCTTCAAATACATCCGCGAGCTCGACGAGAGCCAGCGCGGCCTGCGCTGATCCACGCTACCGGGCAGGCGCCCTGCCCGCCCGGTGTCATTTTCATGCGCCCGTGCCACCCACGGTGATCGCATCGATCTTCAGGGTTGGCTGACCCACACCCACCGGCACCGATTGTCCATCCTTGCCGCATGTCCCCACGCCGCTGTCCAGGCTCAGGTCGTTACCGACCATCGATACCCGGCTCATGGCCTCCGGCCCGTTGCCGATCAGGGTAGCGCCCTTGACCGGAGCGGTGATCTTGCCGTCCTCGATCAGGTAGGCCTCGCTGGTGGAGAAGACGAACTTGCCGCTGGTGATATCCACTTGGCCACCGCCGAGGTTGGCGCAATACAGACCACGCTTGACCGAGGCGATGATCTCGGCCGGGTCGCTATCGCCGGCGCGCATGTAGGTGTTGGTCATGCGCGGCATCGGCAGGTGCGCATAGGACTCGCGGCGCCCGTTGCCGGTGACCGCCATGCCCATCAGGCGCGCGTTGAGCTTGTCCTGCATGTAGCCGACCAGCTTGCCGTTCTCGATCAGGGTGGTGCACTCGGTCGGCGTGCCTTCGTCGTCGACGCTCAGCGAGCCACGGCGATCCTTGAGGGTGCCGTCATCGACGATGGTGCACAGGCTCGACGCGACCATCTCGCCGAGGCGACCGCTATAGGCCGAACTGCCCTTGCGGTTGAAGTCGCCTTCCAGGCCGTGGCCGACCGCTTCGTGCAGCAGCACGCCGGACCAGCCCGAGCCCAGCACCACCGGCAGCGTACCGGCCGGGGCCGGCACCGCTTCCAGGTTGACCAGCGCCTGGCGCAGCGCTTCGCGGGCATAGCCCATGACGCGATCTTCGGTGAAATAACGGTAATCGGTACGCCCGCCACCGCCATGACCACCGCGCTCGCGACGGCCGTTCTGCTCGACGATCACACTCACGTTGAAGCGAATCAGCGGACGGACGTCAGCGGCCAGGCTGCCATCGGCGGCAGCGATCAGAATGCGCTCCCAGACCCCGGCCATGCTCACGCTGACCTGCTGGATACGCGGATCGAGCGCACGGGTGGCGACATCGACACGCTTGAGCAGCTCGACCTTTTCCGCGCGGCTCATCACTTCCAGCGGGTTATCCGCGGCGTACAGCGGGGTGATTGCCTGGCTCTTGAAGGCCTGCACCGAACCGTTCTGTCCGGCCCGGGAAATCGAGCGGGCGGCCTGGGCGGCAGCGGTCAGGGCTTCGAGGTTGATGGCGTTGCTATAGGCAAAGCCGGTTTTCTCGC
>DQAA01000036.1:0-243 GCA_003523465.1 Pseudomonas sp. | reverse complement strand
CCGAGATCTGGCCCTGGAAATACAGGTCGGCCGCGTCGATGCCCGGCCCGGCCAGCTCGCCCAGCACGCTCTGCAGGCTGTCGAGGGTCAGGTCGCCGGGCGTCAGCAGTTGCTCGCTGACGCTTGTTAACAACTCGCTCATAGTCACTCCGGGGTGTGCGCAGGCCGCAATGCGTCCTGCGAGAAAAAGCGCCGGTGCGAGGCCACCGGCATCCGCGCCCTGATGGACGCCTGTTCAGCGCT
>DQAA01000500.1 GCA_003523465.1 Pseudomonas sp. | reverse complement strand
CCAGCCGCTTCGGCTCGGCCTTCGCCACCTTCCTGCTGCCGATCGCCGTGCAGCACCTGGGCATCCACACCGCCCTTGGCGTGTGCGTCGGGGTGCTGCTGTTCGGCGGGGTGTTCTGCCACCTGTTCGCCCCGGAAACCAGCAAGGAAACCCTGGCCGCCGTCAACCCGGAAGGCGAGGGCGAGCCCGCGCCGCTGGCCTTTGCCGACACCAAGTAAAGAGGACATCCCCATGTCAGCCAGCAAGCTTATCGATATGTACGCGGTGCAGGTCTTCGTTGCCGTGGCCGAGGAGGGCAGCATGTCGGGGGCGGCGAGCCGCATGGGGATTTCCCAGTCGGGCGTATCGCAGATGGTCCGGCAACTGGAGGACGATCTCGGCGTGGTCCTGGTCGATCGCACCACCCGGCCGCTGACCCTTACGCCCTTCGGCCTGGCCTTGCGCAACCGTGGCGCGATCCTCAGCGAGGAACTGTGCAACCTCAAGGCCCAGGTGCTCGATGCCGGGCGCGGGGTCAAGCCGGACGTGCGCATCGGCCTGGTGGATTCCTTCGCCGCCACCTGCGGCTCGGCCTTCACCCGGCAGATGCTGGAACGGGTCACGCAGCTCTCGGTGCGCACCGGCCTGAGCCCGCAGCAAGGCGAATCGCTGCTGCGCCGCGACCTCGACCTGATCATCACCAGCGACCCGCTGATGGATGCCAACGATGTGGTGCGCTACCGGCTGTTCACCGAACGCTATTTCGTCATCACGCCGAAGGCATCGGGCAAGGAACTGCACAGCATCGACGAACTGCGCGCCCTGGCCAATGTGCTGCCGGTGGTGCGTTTCAACCGCCTGTCCCAGGTCGGCCTGCAGATCGATCGGCATATGCGCGGCCTCAACGTGCGCATGCCCAACCGCCTGGAACTGGACAACGCCGACGCCCTGACCGCCATGGTCGCCGACGGTATCGGCTGGGCCGTGACCAGCCCCATGTGTTTCCTCCAGGCCTGCACCTGGGTGGAAAACGTCAACGCCCACCTGGTGCCGCAACTGAGCCTGGAGCGCTCGCTGTACCTGGTGGCCCGTCGCAACGAATACAGCGCCTTCTTCGCCGATGCCTGCGAGACGGCGCGCAACGTCATTCTCGAGACCTTCCTGCCGCGGCTGAGTGCCCTGGGCAAGGGTGTCGAAACACTGGTAACCATCGATGAGGAAGATTCCCGTGAGTACTTTTGAACGCGCCGGCGAGCGGATCGAGCAGGACTATGTCGGCGAAGTGCGGATCCCCGCCGGCAAGCTGTATGGCGTCAACACCGTGCGCGGCTTCGACAACCTCAGCGTCTCGCCGCTGAGCATTGCCCACTACCCGGCCTTTCGCGACGCCTTCGCCCAGTGCAAATGGGCGGCGGCCCTGGCCAACCTGGACTGCGGTGTGATTTCCGGCGCGCAGGGCGAAGCCATCGTCCTGGCCTGCCAGGACATCATTGCCGGCAACTGCGATGACTCGTTGATCGTCGACCTGCTGGAAGGCTCCGGCGGCACCTCGACCAACATGAACTTCAACGAAGTGGTGGCCAACCGTGCCCAGCTGTTCATGGGCCATGCGGCCGGCAGCTACGATATCGTCCACCCCAACGACCAGGTCAACGCCTCGCAATCGACCAACGACGTCTACCCGGCGGCGCTGAAGATCGCCACCCATGCCATGCTTGGCGGCCTGATCGAGGAGGTACGCCAGCTCGCCGCGCAGTTCGATGCCAAGGCGCTGCAGTTCGCCGACATCCTTCACCTCGGCCGCACTTGCCTGCAGGACGCCCAGCCGATGCGCCTGGGCCAGCTGTTCTCCGGCTATGCCTCGCTCACCCATCGCCTCGCCGAAGAACTGGTCGCGGTGCGCGCCAAACTGCACACCCTGCCACTGGGCGGCACCGCCATCGGTACCGGCTTCGGCGCTCCGGCGGCCTATCGCGGCGCGGTCTATCGCCATCTGGGCGAGGTCACCGGCGTGGCTTACCAGGCGCCGGAAAACGCCTTCGATGCCATGCAGAACATGGACGTGTTCTCCCGGGTTTCCGCCGAACTGCGCACCTGCGCGGCGGCCCTGGCGAAGATCGCCAGCGACCTGACCAAACTGTCTTCCGGGCCGGTCGCGGGTATCGGCGAGCTGAAACTGCCGGAAGCCCAGGCCGGCTCGTCGATCATGCCGGGCAAGGTCAATCCGGTGCTGCCGATGGCGATGATCCAGCTGGGTTTTGCGGTAATCGGCAACGACGTCGCCGTGGCCCAGGCGGTGCAGGCTGGCGAACTGGAGATCAACCACTTCGAGCCGGTGGTGGCTTCGCGGGTGTTCGACAGCATCACCTTGCTCACCCAGGGCATCCAGCGCTTCCGTGAGAAGTGCATCGCCGGTATCCAGGCGGATGAAGCGCGCAATCTCCAGCACCTGACCGACTCGATGGCCGTGGCCACCGCGCTGGTCCCGCGCCTGGGCTATGCCAAGGTCAGCAAGCTGGCGCGGCAGTCGGTCAATGAAGGGCGCTCGCTGCTGGCGATCATGGCCGAGTCCGGGGTGATGAGCGAAGCCGAGGCGATGGCAGCGATCGAGAAGGCATCGCGGCCGGTGTTCGGCGACTGAGTCATCCAGGCGCCAGGCCGCTGCACGCTGTTTCCGGCACCGCCCAGGCGGTGCCGTTCATTGCGCGGATTGCAGAAGTGGATCAGAGCGCGAAGAACTGCCAGTTTTCGTACTCCTTGTGATGCACCACGCGGTCGAACACCACGGACTTGCAGTTGTGTTTGGTGATGGCAACGGCCTTCAGGTCTTCGCTGAACCTGATCGTGCAGTGGTCCATGAACGGGCCGTATGCAGGTGGGACGGGGGTGTCGTAGGGAATCCGGAAGGTGATATCCAGGTAATCGCCTTCTTCCACCTTCACGTTCTCGAAATAGGCGCCATATTTGTCCAGCCCCGGCAACGCCGCCCTGAGCGCAGGCAGCATGCGATTCACGGTGGCGTTGTCCGTCTTGATCTGGAAGACCGGTGGGGGAGTGGCACCACAGCCTGACAGTGCAATCACTACCGGCAACAACAGTTTGCGCATAGCTGAAATCCTTGACGTGGGGTCCTTTGGGGCATCGCCTCATGACGACGACCGGGCGCCATTCAGCCGCTCTGGAACAGGCTTGTCAATGTGTCTTGGGCAATTTGCCATCTAGGCCGGAGCTAGACCGGAGCCATCTCGACCCGTGCACCTGGCATCATTGCGCGCAACCCGTCGCTGAGTCGTTCACCTGCTTCTTGCAGGGCTTGCAGCGGCATCTGCGGCAGGCTTTCCAGCACGAACCACATCTGTTGCGCATGCTCGTCCAGCCGTGTGCGTACCCCCTGGCGCCAGTTCCAGCGGCGGCAGGTCACGCCCAGGTCATCCCGCCAGACCACCTCTCCCGGTTCAGGCGATTCGCTGTACGGCGCGCCGTCCTTCAGGGTGTCGAACGCTTCGCTGCCCTCGGCGATCACCAGCCTTGGCGCGCCCTGATACTGCGCCAGGTTCTCGCCGCCCACCGGGATGGCGTACTCCAGGCTGATGGCGTTGTACAGATCGACAACCGGATCGATGCCCGGTAGCCTGCCGTCCCGCTGAAAACGCTTGCGCAGGGCCTCGGCGGAGCAGGGCGCGCGCTGGGGTTTGGCGCCGAACCTGCGAAATACCT
>DQAA01000502.1:2476-2635 GCA_003523465.1 Pseudomonas sp. | reverse complement strand
CAGTGCCTGCAGGCTCAGCAGGGCGCAGAAGAGGAGAGTGAGCAGGGGGCGGATCACGGGGTACTCCTTCAGCCGTGGGGTGACGGAAAGGGTAGACAATGATCTTTGGGGTTTTTCTGCGAGGGATTTGCAATCTGTGAGGGCCCTATCGCTGGCAAG
>DQAA01000502.1:0-2463 GCA_003523465.1 Pseudomonas sp. | reverse complement strand
TTGCCAGCGATGAGGCCCGAAAGTCAGGCCCCGATGCCGGTCTTACTTGCCGGTATAGATCTGGTCGAAGATGCCACCATCATTGAAGTGGGTCTTCTGCACGCTGCGCCAGTCACCGAAGGTCTTCTCCACCGAGAGGAATTCGACTTTCGGGAAGCGGTCGGTGTACTTGGCCAGCACCGCCGGATCACGCGGGCGCAGGTAGTTGTTGGCGGCAATCTCCTGGGCCTCCGGCGACCACAGGTACTTCAGGTATTCCTCGGCGGTCGCGCGGCTGCCCTTCTTGTCGACCACCTTGTCCACTACGCTCACCGGCGGCTCGGCCTCGGCGGAAACGCTCGGGTAGATCACTTCGAACTGATCACGACCGAATTCCCGGGCGATCATTTCCGCTTCGTTCTCGAAGGTCACCAGCACGTCGCCGATCTGGTTGGTCATGAAGGTGGTGGTGGCAGCACGGCCACCGGTATCCAGCACCGGCGCCTGCTTGAACAGCTTGCCGACGAAGTCCTTGGCCTTGGCTTCGTCGCCGCCGGTCTTCAGTACGTAGCCCCAGGCGGAGAGGTAGGTGTAGCGGCCGTTACCCGAGGTCTTGGGGTTCGGCACGATGACCTGGACGCCATCCTTGAGCAGGTCCGGCCAGTCCTTCAGGGCTTTCGGGTTGCCCTTGCGGACGATGAACACGGTGGCCGAGGTGAACGGCGCGCTGTTGTTCGGCAGGCGCGTGACCCAGTTGTCCGGGACCAGCTTGCCGTTGTCGGCCAGGGCGTTGATGTCGGTGGCCATGTTCATGGTAATGACGTCCGCCGGCAGGCCGTCGATGACCGAGCGCGCCTGCTTGCTCGAACCGCCGAACGACATCTGCACGGTGATCTTCTCTTTGTGCTCGGCTTCCCAGTGCTTCTGGAAGGCGGCGTTGTAGTCCTTGTAGAAGTCGCGCATCACGTCGTAGGAAACGTTCAGCAGCGTNNAGCGGCCTGGGCGAGGTTGCCCACCACCAGGCTCGCGGCGAGGAGCGAGGCGCCAAAGAGTTTTTTCACTGTGCATTCCTTGTTGGAGTGTTGGATTGAAAGCATTGTGCCAGCGACTATAGCCAATGGCCCTTAGGCACAAAAAGATTAAAAACGACTTTGCTTATTCCAGCTTCTTGAACAGCGCATTGCCGCAGCGCGAGCAGAAGGCGGCGCCGTGTTCGTGGCTGTTCTTGCGGCACACCGGGCAGTCGTGGCGCAGCTGTTCGCCGCGCATGGCGTTGGCCAGTTCGGCGGTAAAGATACCCGTGGGCACGGCGATGATCGAGTAGCCGGTGATCATCACCATCGAGGAAATCACCTGGCCCAGCGGGGTCTTGGGCACGATATCGCCGAAGCCGACGGTGGTCAGGGTGACGATGGCCCAGTAGATGCCCTTGGGGATGCTGGTGAAACCGTGCTCCGGGCCTTCGACCACGTACATCAGGGTGCCGAACACCGTGACCAGGGTCGACACGCTGACCAGGAACACGATGATCTTCTGCTTGCTGCCGCGCAGGGCATCGAGCAGGTAATGGGCCTGTTTCAGGTACTGACCGAGCTTGAGCACGCGGAAGATCCGCAGCATGCGGATGACCCGGATGATCAGCAGGTACTGGGCGTCGCTGTAGTACAGGGCGATGATCCCCGGCACGATCGCCAGCAGGTCGACCAGGCCGTAGAAGCTGAAGGCGTAGCGCAGCGGCTTGGGTGAGCAGTACAGGCGCAGCAGGTATTCGACCAGGAAGACTGCGGTAAAGCCCCACTCGATGGCGGCGAGCAGGCCGGCGTAGCTCTGGTGGACCTCGTCGATGCTGTCGAGGATCACGGTGACCAGGCTGGCGAGGATGATCAGCAGGAGGATGGTATCGAAGCGGCGTCCGGCGACGGTATCGGTCTGGAAGACGATGACGAAGAGCCGCTGGCGCAGGCTCTGGGGGGTGTCCATAGAGGTGGTGGTTCCAAAAGCGGGGTGATGCTGGGAAGCCTAGGGTGGGATCCGGGAACTATGCAAGTCGGCAAAGACGACAACGGACCCTGTGGGAGCGGGTTTACCCGCGATGACGGTAGTGGATTCACCGACGTAATCGCGGGTGNNGGTGAACCCGCTCCCACAGGGTTGCGCGTCAGCCTTGGATGTAGCGGTTTTGCACAGCCAGCCGCACCATCCAGCACGCCACGATGAACGGCGCCGTCAGCCCCGGAATCGGCAGCAGGTTGAACAACGGCTGCACTGCGATCGCCAAAACGATCGCCAGCAACGGCTTCCACGGTTGCGCACGGGTGCCACTGAAGGCGAGCGCCGCCAGCGCCGCATTGAAGCCATACAGCCCCATATAGGCCGCCGTCGCTTCCCCGCCGACCAGCGCAACACTGCCGCCGATTGCGGCACCGACGAAGGCCCAGGCCGCCGCATAGCGGTCCGACAACAACAAGCCCAGGGCAATCAGCC
>DQAA01000187.1 GCA_003523465.1 Pseudomonas sp. | reverse complement strand
CTCCGGCAGGCTGCCGGCCAGGACCACCGAGACGATCGCCCCCAGGGAGTGCCCGAGCAGGGAAAACCGCTCCCAACCCAGTTGCCCGGCAACCCGCAGCACATCGTGGGCGTAGTCCCACAGGGCATAACCGGCCCCCGGCGGACGGTGCCCGGAATAGCCATGCCCGGCGAAATCCAGGGCGACGATGCGCAACCCGTGCAGCTTCGGCGCCAGCCGGGCGAAGCTGTTGGCGTTGTCCAGNNTTCCGGGCCGTAGAGGTGCGCGGCCAGTTCGATATGGCCCAGGTCCAGGCGGATTTCTTCGACCGGATGGCTCATGCCGATTGCTCCTGCCAACGCCCGAAGACACCGCGAATCAGCTGCGCAGTGTCGTCCGGCCGCTCCAGCGGGAACATATGACCGCCGGCGACGCTATGGTTTTCCCCCAGCGGCATGCGCCGCACCGCCTGGGCGTGATGGGCGCGGACGATGCGGCTGTCGCTGCCGCGCACCATCGCCAGCGGCACTTTCAGCTTGCCGGGAGAGGCCGGACGGGTATGCGGGATGCTGCGATAGATGCGCATTTCGATGGCCGGGTCGAACGCCAGGCGCCAGCCCTCGCCATCCTGCTTCAGGCCGTGTTGCAGATAGGCGNNAACAGCGATTTGCCGGAAAAATAGGCGCGGGCCTGGTCAAGGTCATCGAATGCCTCGCGACGGCCCTCGGTGCGCCCTGCCGGGGTGATGCGGTCGATGAAGCCCCAGCGCTTGGCCAGGCGGATCAGCCACTGGTCGGCGAGGGTCAGCACCGGCGAGTCGAGCATCACCACTCCTCGATACAACTGCGGGCAACGCAGGGCGGCGTGCAGGTGAAGGACCCCGCCGAGGGAATGGCCAACGCCCCACACCGGTTCGGCCTGCTGTTCCAGGTGATGGATCAACTCGTCCACCAGCAGCAGCCAGTTGTCGCCCACCGGAAAACGCGGATCGTGGGCGTGCTGGGGCAGATGGTGGACCTGATAGTCAGGCGCCAGGCCGGCGAACAGCTTGCCGTAGGTGGCCGAGGGGAAGCCGTTGGCGTGGGCGAAGAAGATCTGCTGCGACATATCGGACGGCCTGCTGCGGAAAAAACTGACAGTGATTGTCCGCAACCGCCGGCAATGGGGCAATGACCGGAACAGCCATCGGGGATGGCACTCCGGTCAGGGTCATGGGCTCAGAAGCCCTCGAACGAGCGGTGCAGGCAGGCCTGGATATAGGCCACCTGGTACTCGTAGGCCTCGCGCACCAGATAGCGCTCCTGTTCATTCAGTTGTGCCCGTTGCATGGCCAGGCAGGACACCTGGAGCATTTTCGCCATCTGCTCGCAGGCGATCTGGAATTGCTGCAACTGCTGCGATTCGCGGCGGTTGCCATAGCGCCGCAGCAGTGCATCGAGACGGGCATCGGCGGCATCATGCAGCACCTGGAACTCGGCGAAATCCAGTCCGTAGTTGAGATTGACCTCATCCAGCACTTGTCGCAGGTCCGCCGAGCAGGCTTGTACTCCATTTCGTCCAGTCATGATGCGTCTCCCGAAACAAAACCGCTGTTAGAGCTCACGCTAGCAAGCGGCCAGCAATGCAACAACTGACAAAAATATCAGTTGGAGGCACTTTTTTCGGGGCCAGGCACGGTGACAACGCGCTCCGCCAGGACATGCCCGTCCGCCCGCACGAAGGTGCGCTGCACGCCCCCCTGCAACTGGTTGACCAGCTCGCCGGCGCGATAGAAGCGCTGTTCGGCGCCCTCCTCGCCCTGGCTGCCGCTGAGGATGTCCTGGGCGTCGTAGCGATACTCCAGCGGTGCCTGGCCGTCCTCGCTGACGCTGACCAGCCGGCCCAGCGCATCGTAGGCCAGGGTGCGCCCCTGGTCGTCGTTCAGCAGATTGCCGTCGTCGTCATAGACCAGGGTGATCAGCGCCGGATAGTCGGCATGACTGTTGCGCACCGCTGACAACTGCGTCGGGTCTTCGTAGCCATATTCATGGCTGGCGACGTTCTCCCCGCCATCGGGGAAACGGGTGATGACCTCGAGCAGGTTGTCCAGGGCATCGAAGGTGAAATGCTGCTCCGCGATCATCTTGCCGTAGGGGTCCAGCGGCGGCTCGCTGCCGCCGCAGTAGTACTCGGTCAGGCGCCCGCGGGCATCGTAGACGTACTGCTCGTCGCGCAGCTCTGTGACACCGTGGCTGAGCAGGCGCCGCTCCAGCATGTCCCGGGCATTCCAGACCTGCTCCAGGGTCTGCACGCTGCCGTCTTCGAAGGTGAAGGTGCGCAGGATCTCCCTGTCGAAATCATCGTGCTCCAGGTCGATCTGCACACTGTGGCCTTCATCCTCGTCCTCGGTGAGGATGCGGGTCACCTGGCCGCTGGCGTTATAGCGCAGGGTCGTGGACGTCGCCCCCAGCTGGATCGACTCCAGGCGGCCGCCGTCGTCGTAGCCGTAGCGTTGCTCCTGGCCGAACGCATCGTTGTAGCCCAGCAGGCGGCCACGCAGGCTGTACTCGTAGCCCATGGTCCAGGACCGCTCGCCATCGTCGCGTGTTTCGCTATGCAGTTCGCCGCTGCTGAAGTAGGTGCAGGTCAGGCTCTGGCCGTTTTCCTTGCTGTAGGTCAGCCGTGCATTGTGCGGGTCGTAATGGTAGTCGGCGGTGGCGTCCGGCAGTCGACGCTGCACCGGTTCTTCGCCCACGTGCAGGTTGTAGTCGTACTCGATCACCTGCCCGCTCGAGGTGGTGACGCTGGACGGCCGGGGCTCGCCGTCATCGAAGTGGAAGACCCGCTCGCGACCGCCCGTGACGCTCCGCGACAAGCGTTCCAGACCGTCGAACGCCTGCTCCCCAAGCACCACGTCGAACAGCTCTTCGTCATCGTTGGAGACGGCGATCCACACCGGCAGGTCCTCGCGGCTGTGCTCGGCGTAGCGGCGCTCGACCAGGGAGTTGTCGGGCAGCCCGCTGAGGACCATGCGGTCGAAGGCGTCGTATTGATAGAAGCGGAAATGCTGGAGTTCGTCGTACTCGTGATGGGTCCGTCCCAGGCCGTCGTAGAAATACTCGTAGAGGCTGACCTGCTGCCCGGCCAGATCGATGCGCTCGATGCTATCCGGCTTGTCGAAGCGATTGTTGCGGGTGACGGTGCGGCCCAGGCCGGTCCGCCACGTCTGCACCTCGAGGCCCACCGGATCGTTGAGACGGTACTCGGTGACCCCGTCGGGCCCGGTGACGCTGTCCTGCTCGCCCCAGTCGTCGTAGGTATAGGAGCTGGTCAGCACCCGTTCTTCCTCGCCGAACCAGTCGATCTCGTCGCTTTCGCTCAATTGCCCGAAGGCGTCGTAGCGCGCCCGACGGGTCGGCCGGAATGGCTTGAGCACCGGGTCGGCATCGACGTCCTGGCGCTCTTCGAAAACCACCTGCTGCAGGGCGTCGAGAACGCTGCGGGTGGCCACCTGCTTGACGTCGATGGCCGTCTGGCTGGGTTGGTTGCCGAGCACCGCGACCAGCACGTAGTCGTAGCTGCGAATCGCCTCGAAATCGCTGCCGGGTGCCACGATTTCCTCGACCACCCGGCCCAGCTTGTCGTAGCGGTAGGCGATTTCCACGTCGTTGTCGTCCAGTTCCAGCAAGGGCTTGCCATTGAGCAGCGAGCGCTCGCGGATGACGGTTTTCCTGGCCTGGTCGAAGTCCGTACCGAGCACCTCGGTGGTGCGCAGGACCGTCTCCCCGGCATGGCGGGCCTGGACCTTGTCGTAGGTGAACGCGGTATAGGTGACCTTGCCGTTGAGCTGCACTTCGGTCCTGGCCAGGCGGCCATGCTGGAATCCGTCGTCCGGCTGGTCGACGTACACCTGGAAGGTGCTCTGCAACGGCACATCGTCCTCGTCGCCCTCGTCGCCGAGCTGCGTCAGGGTCTCCTCCTCGCGGGCGATCCAGTGCTGGCTGGCACCGGTAAGTGGCGGCAGGAGGATATAGCGGTAGTCGTGACGCAGGACCGGCGCATCACCGAAATCGGCGTCGGCCGGGGTCACGGTCTTGCTTTTCAGATGCCGGGTGAAGCCATGAGGGTCGGCCGGGCAGCCCTCCTCACCCTCGGCTTCGTAGTATTCGCTGGCCTCGCTGATGCCGTTGGCCTGCACCAGCAGGGTCTGGTTGCCGTATACGTCGTACCCGTGCTGCACCACGTCCTTGCGCTCGCGCCCCGACTCGCTCTGGCGGTACCAGGCGTTGGTCACGGTCCTGGGAAGCTGGCACTGCGGGGGCTGCTGCTCGAAGGTCGCGCCTTCGACGATGTGGTATTCGGTTTCCACCCGCTGCCGGCAGTCGCCCTGCTCGGTGGACTCCTCGACGGTCAGGTGGAAGCGGTTGAAGACGCGCCGGATGCTGCGCTTGGCGCTGTTGCCGACGACGTCCCAGAGCTGCTCGGTGGACTCATAGCGGTAGTCGGAGAGCACCTTGTAGAGGTTGTCCTCGCCGTTGTCCTCCCAGGTCAGGTTCGGCGCATTGCGCCCCAGGAAGTTGTTGCTGCTGTACTGGTAGCGGGTCTCTATCGGCAGTTGATCGGGGCCGGGAAAGTGCCGGTGCCGGGCCACCCGCGGCAGGCGGCGGTTGTCGTCGCCGGGAAACAGATGGGGCTGGCTGTCGTAGACCACCTCCTGGTGTCCGCCCAGCGGGCCTTCGATCCGGTTGATGCACAACAGGCCTTCCTGAACCTCGTAGCCGAAGCGCCAGCCGGCCAGGTTGCCGGTCGGCAGTTCGATGCGCTGCACGCGGTTTTCGCTGCCCTGCAGAACCAGGCTGAACAGGCTTTCCCATTGCGTGCCGGGGTGCAGCCTGACCTGCACGCTGGCCGACTGGCGAGTGATGTCCAGCAACAGGCTGCCATCGGCATTGGCGATGCTCTTGAGCAGGCGTGCGCCACCGAAGAGCACGTAGGTCAGGAGGACATGGTGGCCCTGGGGGTTGTGCATCGACGCCGGCAGGGCAATGGGGTGATTGCCGATCTTGCTCAGTTCCTCCACCAGGCCGGACTTGTGCACCACCCGGAAGCGGTCTTCGGCCAGTTTATGAAGGCGGAAGGAGTCCAGTTTCTTCTCGCGCATCAGCAACTGGTCGTCGATGCTGCTGTCGCTGGTGACCTTGAAGGTCTCCCCTGAGGCCAGGGTCACCATGTTGGAGTCGGTGTCGTACTGGGTCAGTTGCAGGCTCCAGCCCTTGCCGAAGCCGGAATCGAAGGCGTTGAGCGGGTTGTAGCCCAGGCGCAGGGGCACTTTCGGGCCCTCCAGGTCATTGCCCTCGATATCCGGAAGGGTCAGGCCGCAGGTGTACTGGCCGGTGCGCGGATCGACCCCGGTGGTGACGAAGCTGAGGAAGTTGAAGGCGTTGGAGTGAATGCTGGAGGACGTCGTCATTGCATGAGCTCCACAGGAGACCGGGGATGGCGGTGCCGGAACGGGGTGAACTACAGCGCCTGCACCACCAGCTTGTGGCGGTCCATCGGCGAGGCGAAGTGAATGCTCAGGCGGTGATGGTTGCCGTACTCGTCCAGCACTTTCACGATCACCGGCTGGGCATAGGTCTGCTCGCACATCAGGTCGAACGACCAGTACTGGATGCGATGCAGGCTGACCAGCAAGGTGCCCTCCGGGCAGCCCTGGCCAGGCATGATTTCAGGGTCGATCTCGACGTTAGCGGCGACGAGGTAGTCATGCAGCGCCGAATCGAAACGCAGCTCGGTATCGCCATGCAGGGCATAGCCGGTGAAGCTCGCCACGTCCTCCTGGTACTGCCGGCTCTCCCACTGCACCGTGCCGCTGCGCTGCTCGAAGGCGATTTCGCGAAAGCGCAGGAGCTCGCCGTTATGAGTGAGCTTGAGGATGTAGAAGTCCACCGTTTCCATGTCGTAGTCATCGTCGGGACCGCCGCTGACCCGGGTCGTCTCGAAGCTGTAGTTGTCATCGGAAAAGGTCGGCGGCTTGATCGGCTTGGGCTCGATGGTCTGGTCGCCGGAGTCGTTGTCTTCCACCGAGTAGAAGGTCACCAGGTCATCGCGCACCAGCGAGGCGGCGATCTTCAGGCTGGTGTCGGCGCGGGTTTGCACGTACAGGTGCCTGACGCGGGGCAGGCGCACATCGGGCGGCTCGCTCGCACGGCTGCCGGGGTGCAGCTCGAAGCTGTTGCGCGCCACGTTGCTGGCCCAGATCTTCTGGCCTTCCGGCACACCCTCGTCATCCACCTGGGCCAGGGGCTCCCGGGTCACGGCATCGACCAGCTGGATGCTGTTCAGTTCGGCATCGGACACGGCGATCGGCTGCCCGTCGACGTCCATCGGCTCNNCTCGACTTCGATGCGCACGCTGACCTGTTGCTGGCCGTTGGCGAACAGGTTCAACGACGAGTCGGCCTTGAGTTCGAAGACCTGCAATTGCTGCCAGCGCGCCTCGCTGGCGTATTCGGACTGGAACACCACGCTGAAGCCACGCTGGGTGTAGAACCCGTCCGAGTAGGCCGCCTGGACCACGCTGTAGGGCATGTTGATCCGGTCCGGGGCAGTGAACTCGCCGGTAGCCGGGTTCACCGTGCCCTCGCCGGCACTGACCGACCACTGCACATCCTCGGGCGGCACGTCGACGCTCTGCACGCGGATCTGTACCGCGCCCTTGGGCGGAACCCCCGGATGGAAGGACGGAATCACATTCAGGCCGAAGATCGTCTTGCTCAACAGCACGGTAGCGAACGCCCTGCCACCGCTCTTGCTGTTCAGCACCTCGATCAGCGCCGAGTCCATCACCTCGTCGACATCGTCGGGCGGGGTGTAGGTCGCCCGCTCGCCGTTGCCCTGCAGGCTGCCGGGGCCGGAGACCAGGCGCCAGTTCAAGGCACCGTCGTCGAGGGAAGATGCCCTCAGTTCGACCGGCTCGGGCAGGCGCAGATCGAGGGTCACCATCGACGGCATGACCACCGTGCCCTCCCCGACCACCACTACCAGCGCCGACGCGCTGAGCGTCTCGCCGGTGTCCGGGTCGGGCTGGCTCGCGGTAACCACGCAACGCACCGCCTGGCCTTGCATCTGGCTTCGCGGGGGCGCGGTGAACAGGC
>DQAA01000608.1 GCA_003523465.1 Pseudomonas sp. | reverse complement strand
AGGCCTGGCTGCCCGAGGCCGGGCCGAAGACCTGGATCTGGCGCTGCTGCAGGGTGTCGAGGTTGGCCTGAGTGGCCGGGTCGCGCCACATCGCCTGGTTCATCGCCGGAGCCACCGCCACGGTGGCATCGGTCGCGAGCACCAGGGTGGTCAGCAGATCGTCGGCCACGCCCTGGGCGAGACGCGCGATCAGGTCGGCGGTGGCTGGCGCGATCAGTACGAGGTCGGCCCACTTGGCCAGTTCGATATGGCCCATCGCCGCTTCGGCAGCGGGATCCAATAGGTCCATGTGCACGGGGTGCCCGGAGAGCGCCTGCATGGTCAGCGGAGTGATGAATTCAGCTCCGCCACGGGTCATGACAACGCGCACCTGGGCGCCGTGTTCCAGAAGTCGGCGAACCAGCTCGGCGCTCTTGTAGGCGGCAATACCGCCGCCGACGCCGAGAACGATGCGTTTCCGATACAGCCGCTGCATAGGCCTGCCTTTTTTCTGATGGAAAGTTGTGCACAACGCCGACGCCTCCCCAGGCCGAATCGCTGTGCAAAAAGTGGCGGCTAAGATAGCACAGCACTGCTGCCTGCAAGAGCGCCGAGAGCAGTAACGGACAGACAGAGGGATTTGTCATGAGTATCAGGGATTGGCCCGTGGCGGAACGACCACGGGAAAAGCTGTTGGAGCGGGGCGCGGCGAACCTTTCGGACGCCGAATTGCTGGCGATTTTCCTGCGCATTGGCGTGCGCGGTAAGAGTGCGGTGGATCTGGCCCGGGATCTATTGCAACGCTTTGGCGGGTTGCGCGGATTGCTGGAGGCGGATCAGCGCGGTTTCAGCCAGGGGCAGGGCCTGGGGCCGGCCAAGTTCGCCCAGTTGCAGGCGGTCATGGAGATGGCCCGGCGCCATCTTGGCGAGACCTTGCAGCGCGGCTCGGCGCTGGAAAATCCGGAAGCGGTGCGGACCTACCTGAAGGCCCAGATGCGCCACGAGGCGAACGAAGTGTTCGGCTGCCTGTTCCTCGATACCAAGCACCGGCCGCTGGGTTTCGAGATCCTTTTTCGCGGCTCCATCGACAGCGCCACGGTTTACCCGCGCCAAGTGGTCAAGCGGGCCCTGGCATACAACGCGGCGGCGCTGATCCTCTGTCACAACCACCCATCCGGCAACCCCGAGCCGAGCAAGGCGGACATCCGCCTGACCCATCGGCTCGTGGATGCCCTGGAGAGCATCGAGGTGCGGGTGCTCGATCACTTCATCATCGGCGACGGCAGGCCGCTGTCGATGCTCGAGCATGGCTGCTTCTTCAGCGCCCCGTCTTGACCCCGGCAAAGTCCTGGCGGCCGAACGGATTGACTTGGTACCCCTGCACATCCTTGCGCAGTAGCACCGCCGCGGTGGGGTGCGCCAGCGGCAGCCAGAGGGCCTGCTGCTGGATCTGCGCCTGGGCCTGCTGGTACAGGCGGCTGCGCACGCTCTGGTCGGTGGTGGTCTTGCCGGCGCTGATCAGCTGGTCGAGGCGCGGGTCGCAATAGCGCGCGAAGTTGGTCCCGGACGTGACTGCCGCGCAGGAAAACTGCGGGCTGAGGAAGTTGTCCGGATCGCCGTTGTCGCCCGCCCAGCCCATGAACAGCAGGTCATGCTCGCCCGCCTTGGCCCGGCGGATCAGCTCGCCCCATTCGATCACGCGGATTTCCGCCTTGATTCCGATCTTGGCCAGGTCCGCCTGCAACAGCTGCGCGCCGAGGCTCGGGTTGGGGTTGAGCAGGCTGCCGGACGGACGGGTCCAGATCGTGGTGCTGAAACCATCGGGCAAGCCGGCTTTTTTCAACAGGGCGCGGGCCTTGTCGAGGTCGGTCGGGTAGCCGGGCAGCGACTTGTCGTAACTCCAGGTGTTGGGCGGGAGCGGGCCGCTCGCAGCCACCGCGGTACCCTCGAATACCGCCTTGAGGTAGCTGTCCTTGTCGAAGGCGAGGTTGATCGCCTGACGCACTTCGGGTTTATCCAGCGGTGCGTGCTGGCTGTTGATGGCGACGAAGGCGGTCATGAAGGCCTCGGTCTTTTCCACCTTCAGGTTCGCGTCGTCGCTGGCGGCGGCGATATCCAGCGGCTTGGGGGACAGGGCGATCTGGCACTCGTTGCGCCGCAATTTCTGCAGGCGCACGTTGGCGTCCGGGGTGATGGCGAAGATCAGCGGATCGACTGCTGGCTTGCCGTTGAAATAGTCCGGGTTGGCGCGATAGCGGATTACCGCGTCCTTCTGGAAGCGATTGAAGACGAACGGACCGGTGCCGATCGGCTGGCTGTTGAGCTTTTCCGGGGTACCGTCCTTGAGCAACTGGTCGGCGTATTCCGCCGGGTAGATCGAGGCGAAGCCCATGCTCAGTGTGGCGAGGAAGGTGGCGTCCGGATGGCTCAGGGTGAAGCGCACGGTCAGCGGGTCAGGGGCGTCGATCTGCTTGATCAGGTCGGGCAGTTGCAGCGACTGCGCGTGGGGGAAGCCGCTCTGGGCGATCTTGTGCCAGGAGTGCGCCGGGTACAGCATGCGCTGGAAGCTGAAAAGCACGTCATCGGCGTTCAGCGTGCGGCTCGGCTTGAAGTACGGGGTGGTGTGGAACTTCACCTCGGGGCGCAGCTTGAATTCCCAGCTCAGGCCGTCAGGGGACACCGTCCAGCTTTCCGCCAGGCTTGGTACCACCTTGCCGCTCGTCGCATCGAACTCCACCAGTCGGTTCATCAGCACGTCGGCCGAGGCGTTGGTGGTGGTCAGCGAGTTGTACTGGACCACGTCGAAGCCTTCGGGACTGGCTTCGGTGCACACGCTGAGGGCGGCAGCCTGGGCCACGGCCGGGCCGAGCAGGGCGGTGAAGAACAGGGATAGAACGGCGGGGCGCATGATAACTCCTAGGCTGAACGACGACCCATCTGCCAGTGCAGTCTGGAAAAGTCCTACCCTAGTGCCCCGGATTACAAATCGCCAACACCTTTTTAAACGAATTGCGCGACGAGCGGTAAAGGGCCGCGCAGCCCGTATGCCGCGCTGTACGGGACACTCGCTTGCTGACTTCGATCACATCTTGTGTTGTTGTGCTCTGGTGTTTCTGGTATAAAGCAGCGCTCTTTTCTAGGGGCCCGGTGTGTAGCATCCTCGGGTGTAGCCGGTAAGACCCCCAAGAATCACGGCGCCTGGCGCCAGAAACTGAGAGATTAAGCGGCCAACCCATGCCGGGTTGGGCATGTGGTTTTAGAGGGCTGAGGCATGTCGAGAGTCTGTCAAGTTACTGGTAAGGGTCCAGTAACCGGGAACAACATTTCCCACGCGAACAACAAAACCCGTCGTCGTTTCCTGCCGAACCTGCAGCATCATCGCTTCTGGGTCGAGTCCGAGAAGCGTTTCGTGCGTCTGCGCGTTTCCGCCAAGGGCATGCGTATCATCGACAAGCGCGGCATCGACGCCGTTCTGGTTGACATTCGCCGTAACGGCATCAAGGTCTAAGGGAGAACGTCATGCGTGAACTGATCCGTTTGGTGTCGAGCGCCGGTACTGGCCACTTCTACACCACCGACAAGAACAAGCGCACCACCCCGGACAAGATCGAGATCAAAAAATACGATCCGGTCGTCCGTAAGCACGTGATGTACAAGGAAGCCAAGATCAAGTAATTGATCCGGCTTTCAAGAAAAAGCCCGTATCTCCGGATACGGGCTTTTTTTATGCCTGCGATTTTCCACAGGCATGAAAAAGCCCGGGGCCATGGGCACCCGGGCTTTCTGTAGCGAGGCGGGATCAGCCGAAGCGGAAGCCGGTAATCACGCCGTTGCCACCAGCGATCACATGGATGCGCGAGTTATCGAGCTCCATGGTGGACGGTTCGTTCGGGCCGACGACCCGGGCGCGGCCGGTCAGTTTGGTGATCTCGGCCTTGGTCGCGGCGGTGAATTCGCAGCCAACCAGCTTGGACAGGGCTACCAGCACTTCATCATTGGTCATGTTTTATCTTCCTTGTTAGATGATGTCCGAATGGACGACGCCATGATGTCGAAGCACGCCGCCTGCCCTGCGCTACTTATCTATTTTTGTTCGAACATCACGTAGATCTTGCGGCACGGCTCCAGCACCTCCCAGGTGCCCTTGAAACCTGCCGGTATCACGAAGCGATCGCCGGCGCGCAAGGTCTTGGCCTGGCCCTGTTCGTCTCGCAGCACCGATACGCCATGGACGATCTCGCAGTATTCATGCTCGGTGTAATTGACCGTCCACTGACCGACCGCGCCCTCCCATACACCTGCGGCGAACTGTCCGCACGGGCTGGAATAGTGGTTGTAGACCGTCTGGTCTGGTTCACCCTTGAGAATCTTCTCGGCGGCAGGACGGTAACGTTCGGCCTCGGTCAGCACCTGGGCGAAGTCGACGATCTGTTGAATATTCATGAAGTGCGTACCTGATTGTTAAATAAAATGAACATGACTAGGCTTTTGATAGCTTAATGTCAAATATATTGATAATCCGGGTCCCAGTAGTTTAGGGTGTCGAATGCTGTAGAGCGATGACAGCTCCGGCGGAAATTTCTGACAGTGTCGATGACTTCTCGAACGACACTGCACATCACAACAGAGGAGTTTGCTATGACCACCCTGACGCGTGCGGATTGGGAACAGCGTGCCCAGCAACTGAAAATCGAAGGCCGTGCCTTCATCAACGGCCAATACGTTGCCGCCGTTTCCGGCCAGACCTTCGAGTGCATCAGCCCGGTCGACGGTCGCCTCCTGGCGCAGATCGCCAGCTGTGATGAAGCCGACGCCCAGCGCGCGGTGGAAAACGCCCGCGCTACCTTCGACTCCGGCGTCTGGTCGCGCATGGCCCCGGCCAAGCGCAAGGCTACCCTGATCCGCTTCGCCGGCCTGCTCAAGCAGAATGTCGAAGAGCTGGCCTTGCTGGAAACCCTGGACATGGGCAAGCCGATCGGCGACTCCTCGACCATCGACATTCCCGGCGCCGCCAACGCCCTGGCCTGGAACGGCGAGGCCATCGACAAGGTGTACGACGAAGTCGCCGCCACCCCCCATGACCAGCTCGGCCTGGTCACCCGCGAGCCGGTGGGTGTAGTCGCCGCCATCGTGCCGTGGAACTTCCCGCTGCTGATGGCCTGCTGGAAACTCGGCCCGGCACTGGCCACCGGTAACTCCGTAGTCCTCAAACCGTCGGAAAAATCCCCACTGACCGCCATCCGTATCGCCCAACTGGCGGTGGATGCCGGCATCCCGGCTGGCGTGCTCAACGTCCTGCCAGGCTTCGGCCACACCGTGGGCAAGGCCCTGGCCCTGCACATGGACGTCGACACCCTGGTGTTCACCGGTTCGACCAAGATCGCCAAGCAACTGATGGTCTACGCCGGCGAATCGAACATGAAGCGCGTCTGGCTGGAAGCCGGCGGCAAGAGCCCGAACATCGTCTTCGCTGACGCCCCGGACCTGAAAGCCGCCGCCGAAGCGGCCGCCAGCGCCATCGCCTTCAACCAGGGCGAAGTCTGCACCGCCGGCTCCCGCCTGCTGGTCGAGCGCTCGATCAAGGACCAGTTCCTGCCCCTGGTGCTGGAAGCCCTGAAAGCCTGGAAGCCGGGCAACCCGCTGGATCCGGCGACCACTGTCGGTGCCCTGGTCGATACCCAGCAACTGAACACCGTGCTGGGCTACATCGAATCCGCCCACACCGACGGCGCCAAGCTGCTGGTCGGCGGCAAGCGCATCCTCGAAGAGACCGGCGGCACCTACGTCGAGCCGACCATCTTCGACGGCGTGAACAACGCCATGCGCATCGCCAAGGAAGAGATCTTCGGCCCGGTGNNGTGCTGTCGGTGATCACCTTCGACACCGTCGAGGAAGCCATCGCCATCGCCAACGACACCCCGTACGGCCTGGCCGCCGGCGTGTGGACCTCGAACATCAGCAAGGCCCACAAGACCGCCAAGGCCCTGCGCGCCGGCAGCGTCTGGGTCAACCAGTACGACGGCGGCGACNNGCGCCGTTCGGTGGCTTCAAGCAGTCGGGCAACGGCCGTGACAAGTCGTTGCACGCGCTGGACAAATACACCGAGCTGAAAGCTACCTGGATCAAGCTGTAACCCGAACGGGCGGCTGAAACGCCGCCTCAGTCCGATCCGGTCATGCAGCCGGACCTTGCCGCAAGGCGGGTCCGGCTGTGTCGTCTGTGCTGTACGGAAATTCTTCGAGGGATGTGAAATGCGTTGGGGGACTTATTTCGCCGTCTTGGCGGCCGTGCTCAGTGTCGGCCTGGCCCTTGGCGTCAGCATGCCGCTGGTGTCCTTGCGCCTGGAAAGCTGGGGCTACGGCAGCTTCGCCATTGGCGTGATGGCGGCGATGCCGGCGATCGGCGTGCTACTCGGCGCCAGCCT
>DQAA01000203.1:340-3101 GCA_003523465.1 Pseudomonas sp. | reverse complement strand
TGGCTGCGGTCGAGCAGTTCGGCCAGCGGCGAGATGCGCGCCAGCAGCTCGGAGGCCCAGGCCTTGAGTTCGACCGGCTGGCCGTCGCGATGCAACTGCAGGCCCGGACGGCGGCCTTCCTTGACCACCTTGAGGAAGTTGTCGGTGCATTGGCCGCACTCGCCGTTTTCCAGCAGCGGGCTGTCTTCCAGGGCGCAGAACAGCAGGAACGCATCGAGGAAACGCGCCTGCGGCAGGTCGATGCCGGTGGGCAGGAAGGGGTTGATGTCGAGGCAGCGCACTTCGATGTACTGGATGCCGCGGGCCACCAGCGCCTGGATCGGCCGCTCGCCGGTGTAGGTCACGCGCTTGGGGCGGATGTTGGAGTAGTACTCGTTTTCGATCTGCAGGATGTTGGTGTTGAGCTGCACCCACTCGCCATCCTTGTGCGTACCGATCTCGACATACGGCGCATACGGCGTGGCCACGGCGCGGCGCAGGCTGTCGGTGTAGCTGTCGAGGTCGTTGTAGCAAGGGGTGAGGCCGGCCTGGGCGTTGCTCTGGTAGCCCAGGTCGCTCATGCGCAGGCTGGTGGCCCAGGGCAGGAACAGGGTGTCGGCGTCGAAGGATTCGAGCTGATGCGGGCGGCCACGGAGGAAACCAGCATCCAGCGCCGGCGAGGCACCGAACAGGTACATCAGCAGCCAGCTGTAGCGACGGAAATTGCGGATCAGGGCGATATAGGCCGACGACTGGTAGCTACGGTCGTCGCCACCCTTGCCTTCGGCATCACGCAACAGCGTCCAGAGTTGTTCCGGCAACGAGAAGTTGTAGTGGATACCGGCGATGCACTGCATGGTGCGGCCGTAGCGCAGGGCCAGGCCCTTGCGATAGACGTACTTGAGCTGGCCGATATTCGAGGTGCCGTACCAGGCGATCGGGATGTCTTCCTCCGCGGGCAGCGGGCAAGGCATCGACGGGCTCCACAGGTACTCGCTGCCGAGCTTGCTGACGGCGAAGCGGTGGATGTTTTCCAGGCTTGCGAGGGTCTGCGCCGGGTCGGCCAGCGCAGGAGTGATGAACTCCAGCAGCGATTCGGAATAGTCGGTGGTAATAGATTCGTGGGTCAGCGCCGAGCCCAGGGCCTCGGGGTGGGGTGTCTGGGCCAGGCGACCGTCCTCGGTCACGCGCAGGCATTCACGCTCGATGCCGTGGAGGCACTGCTTGAGCAGGGAGAGGTTGTCGCCCTGGCTGAGCAGGCTCAGGCGGCGGTTGAGAAGTTCGCTCAAGATGGATTCCTTCACACGTCAGTCGCCCCGATATGGGGGTGGAGGTGACGGTCTACAAGGGTGGACAGGAGGAACTGGCGTTGTCGCCTGGTTTTCGCAGGGAATCGGCAGCGCCCGCGCACTGCCGAAATTACCGCAGATGGCCTTTTGCGGCTAGAGCGCCGCGAAAGTGCCCTGGGCTTTGGCGACCAGTTTGTCGCCCTGGAATACGTCGGCGTCCAGTACGAGCGTGCGGCGCCCTGCGTGGATGACACGGGCGGTGCAGAGGACTTCGCCCTCGCTCACCGCACGCACGTAGTTGATCTTGCACTCCAAGGTGACACTGCGCCGGTCGAAGCCGTGGCTGCTGGAGCAGGCCAGGCCCATGGCAATGTCCACCAGGCTGAAGATCGCCCCGCCATGCAGGAAGCCGCCCCGGTTGCGCAGGTGCGGCTCCAGGGCCAGGGCCACCTCGGCAACGCCTTCTTCAAGGCGTTGCAGACGGCAGCCCAGCAGCTGGCTGAAGGCGCTCTGAACGATGTCTTCAGGCGCGTCCATCACTTCTTCTTCAGCTGCTTGGCGTTGGCGAACAGCGAGGCCATGGCGTTGTTGGCTGGCGGCGGGGTTTCCTTGACCCGTGCCGGCGCACCTTGCTGACGGCCGCCCGAGCCCGGACGGCTGCCACGGGCGCCATCGACCTTCTCGCCCGGGGTATCGCTCATGCGCATGGACAGGCCGACGCGCTTGCGCGGGATATCCACTTCCATGACCTTGACCTTGACCACGTCACCGGCCTTGACCGCTTCGCGCGGGTCCTTGATGAACTTCTCGGACAACGCCGAGATGTGTACCAGGCCGTCCTGGTGCACGCCGATATCGACGAAGGCACCGAAGTTGGTGACGTTGGTCACCACGCCTTCGAGGATCATCCCCGGCTCCAGGTCCTTGAGGTCTTCGACGCCTTCCTGGAACTCGGCGGTCTTGAACTCGGGACGCGGGTCGCGGCCGGGCTTGTCCAGCTCCTGGAGGATGTCGGTGACGGTCGGCAGGCCGAAGGTCTCGTCGGTGAATTTCTTCGGGTCGAGGCGCTTGAGGAAACTGCTGTCGCCAACCAGCGAGCGGATATCGCGGTCGGTGTCGGCGGCGATGCGCTGCACCAGCGGGTAGGCCTCGGGGTGGACCGCGGAGGCGTCGAGCGGGTTGTCGCCGTTCATCACACGGAGGAAGCCGGCCGCCTGTTCGAAGGTTTTCTCGCCGAGGCGGCTGACTTTCTTCAGCGCAGCGCGGGTCTTGAAGGCGCCGTTGGCATCACGGTGGCTGACGATGTTCTGCGCCAGGGTCGCGTTGAGGCCGGAGATGCGCGCCAGCAGGGCCACCGAGGCGGTGTTGACGTCGACGCCGACGGCGTTCACGCAGTCCTCGACCACCGCGTCCAGGCCACGGGCCAGCTTGAGCTGGGAGACGTCGTGCTGGTACTGGCCGACGCCGATGGATTTCGGATCGATCTTCACCAG
>DQAA01000203.1:0-260 GCA_003523465.1 Pseudomonas sp. | reverse complement strand
CCATGACCTTGGTGATTTTCAGCGCTGGGTATTTCTTGACCAGTTCGGCGATCAGCTTGTCGCTCTCGCGGCTGGCGGTGCCGTTGCCGATGGCGACCAGTTCCACCGAGTGCTTGGCGCACAGGGCGGCGAGGACGGCGATGGTGCGGTCCCAGTCGTTTTTCGGCGCGTGCGGGTAGACGGTGGTGTAGTCCAGCAGCTTGCCGGTGGCGTCCACCACCGCGACCTTGCAGCCGGTGCGCAGGCCCGGGTCGAAGCCC
>DQAA01000007.1 GCA_003523465.1 Pseudomonas sp. | reverse complement strand
CACAGTGATGTGGCGGCGGGCTTTTTACATCCGGGTCGGAGCAGGCTCGGTCAGAGGAAGGTGACCTGGCCGCCTTCCAGCGATTTCACCCGGGCCAGGGATTCAACGCGGTAGCCCTGGCTGTCCAGCTCGGCACGGCCGCCCTGGAACGACTTCTCGATGACGATACCCAGGCCGGCAACGGTCGCGCCGGCTTGCTTGATGATCGAGATCAGCGCCTGGGACGCCTTGCCGTTGGCCAGGAAGTCGTCGATCACCAGCACGCGGTCGCTGCTGTTGAGGTGGCGCGGCGAGATGGCCACGGTGTTTTCAGTCTGCTTGGTGAAGGAATACACCGACGCGGTCAGCAGGTTTTCCGTCAGGGTCAGCGACTGGTGCTTGCGCGCGAAGATCACCGGGACGCCCAGCCGCAGGCCGGTCATCACTGCCGGGGCAATGCCCGAGGCTTCGATGGTGACGATCTTGGTCACGCCGGAGTCGGCGTACAGGCGGGCGAATTCGTCGCCGATCAGTGCCATCAGCGCAGGATCGATCTGATGGTTGAGAAACGCATCGACTTTCAGGACCTGATCGGAAAGCACGATGCCTTCTTCGCGAATCTTCTGGTGCAGTGCTTCCACGGGTGTTTCCTCGGATGTAAGCAAAAGGCCCCGGCATGGGCCAGGGCGATTAAAGGGGTGATTATCTACCGTTTGAGCATGGCGCGGATATCGGCAAGCGCCGTATTGCCCCGTGCTGCCTTGACCTCGACCGGTGCGTCGTCCAGTCCTTCCCAGGCCAGATCGTCCGCCGGCAGCTCATCCAGGAAGCGGCTCGGCGAACAATCGATGATCTCGCCGTACTGCTTGCGCTTGGCGGCGAAGGTGAAGGCCAGGGTCTGACGCGCCCGGGTAATGCCGACATACGCCAGGCGGCGTTCTTCCTCGATGGTGTCGGCTTCGATGCTGGAGCGGTGCGGAAGGATTTCTTCCTCCATGCCCATGATGAACACGTAGGGGAATTCCAGGCCCTTGGAGGCATGCAGGGTCATCATCTGCACGCCCTCGGCGCCGTCTTCTTCTTCCTGCTGGCGCTCCAGCATGTCACGCAGTACCAGCTTGCCGATGGCGTCCTCGATGGTCATGTCGCCGTCCTCGTCCTTCTCCAGCGTGCTTTTCAGCGCGTCGATGAGGAACCAGACGTTGCCCATGCGGAAGTCCGCGGCCTTGTCGCTGGAGCTGTTGCTGCGAATCCAGTTTTCGTAGTCGATGTCCATCACCATGCTGCGCAGCGCGGCGATCGGATCTTCCAGGGCCACCTGCTCGCGGACCTTGTCCATCCACGTCTTGAAACGGTGCAGGCGGTCGGTGAAGCGGGTGTCGAGATGCTCGCGCAGGCCCAGCTCCTCGCTGGCGGCATACATCGAGATCTTGCGCTCGGTGGCGTAGTTGCCGAGCTTTTCCAGGGTGGTCGAGCCGATTTCCCGGCGCGGCACGTTGATGACCCGCAGGTAGGCGTTGTCGTCGTCCGGGTTCACCAGCAGGCGGAAGTAGGCCATCAGGTCCTTCACTTCCTGGCGGCCGAAGAAGCTGTTGCCGCCGGACAGGCGGTACGGCACCTGGTGGTGCTGCAGCTTCAGCTCGATCAGCTTGGCCTGGTAGTTTCCGCGATAGAGGATGGCGAAATCGCTGTAGGGCCGGTCGGTGCGCAGGTGCAGGCTGAGAATCTCCATGGCCACCCGCTCGGCCTCGGCTTCCTCGTTCTTGCAGCGGATCACGCGGATCTCGTCGCCGTGGCCCATTTCGCTCCACAGCTGCTTCTCGAAGGCGTGGGGGTTGTTCGAGATCAGCACGTTGGCGCAGCGCAGGATGCGGCTGGTGGAGCGGTAGTTCTGCTCCAGCATCACCACCTTCAACGACGGGTAGTCGTCCTTGAGCAGCATCAGGTTTTCCGGCCGCGCGCCGCGCCAGGCGTAGATCGACTGGTCGTCGTCGCCGACCACGGTGAACTGGTTGCGCGTGCCGATCAGCATCTTTACCAGCAGGTACTGGCTGGCGTTGGTGTCCTGGTATTCGTCCACCAGCAGATAGCGCACGCGGTTTTGCCACTTTTCCAGGATGTCCGGGTTGTCCTCGAACAGCTTCACCGGCAGCAAGATCAGGTCGTCGAAGTCCACCGCGTTGAACGCCTTGAGCGTGCGCTGGTAGTGGGCGTAGACGATGGCCGCGGTCTGCTCCTTGGGATTGCGCGCCTTTTCCAGGGCCTCGGGGGGCAGGATCAGGTCGTTTTTCCAGGCGCCGATCATGTTCTTGATCTCGTCGACGCCGTCGTCCCCGGAGTATTCCTTCTGCATGATGTCGGTCATCAGCGCTTTCACGTCGGTCTCGTCGAAGATCGAGAAGCCGGGCTTGTAGCCCAGGCGCACGTGTTCCTTGCGGATGATGTTGAGACCGAGGTTATGGAAGGTGGACACCGTCAGGCCACGCCCCTCGCCCTTGCGCAACAGGGTGCCGACCCGTTCCTTCATCTCCCGCGCGGCCTTGTTGGTGAAGGTCATGGCCACGATGTACTGGGCACGGATGCCGCAGTTCTGGATCAGATGGGCGATCTTGCGGGTGATCACGCTGGTCTTGCCGGAGCCTGCGCCGGCGAGTACCAGGAGCGGGCCGCCGACGTAGTTCACGGCTTCTTGCTGCCGGGGATTGAGTCGGGACATGACGAAAACCGGGGGTGGCTGAAAAATAGCCGCGCAGTTTAACAGGGCTTCGCCGTCATGGCGCGACCGTCTGACAGTGTGACGCAGCACAATATCTAAATTTGCCGGCTCTGCTACTTTCCATCAGGATGCACCCCCGAACGGATGGATTTCCCCGGGGTGGGCTCTGGTTCCAAGTGAAAATCATTTACATTGACGCGCTTGTCACCAATGATTCGCCCATCACCCTGTCTGTGTCCGCGTGCTGCTAACTAAGGAGAGAGCTTGTCTACGCCTGCCGAACCGTTGCGTTTGCTCCTGTTGGCTGAAGAGCCCGAGTGGGCGGTTGCCCTCGGCGAGTCTCTATTGCCATTGGCGGGCACTGCGGTATTGCTGACGGCACCGACCTGGGAGTCGGTGGACAGCCTGTTCGCCCGCGACCGCAACGCCGTGGTCCTGACCACGCCGGGCCGCCAGCCGGCG
>DQAA01000668.1 GCA_003523465.1 Pseudomonas sp. | reverse complement strand
GTGAACCCGCTCCCACAGGGACGGTGCTCAGGCTGGAATAGCTTTAGCCGCAGCCTCCCGCTCCCACACCCGATGCTTGCCGATGGCCTGGGTAAACGCCTTGATCGCCTTGGCATCGTTCCCCGCCAGCAACCCGCTGTCCGCCTTGAGATTCAGGCTGTCGAACCAGGCCTTCGCCTCGGCATGCCCGGCCACCGGCTTGAGGTGCTTGTAGGCCTCAAGGATGAAGTGCACCGCCACGCCATCCCCCTTCAGCGCCTCGACGCCCTTGCCTCCCGCAACCCAGACCGCATCGAAGGCCACCGAAGGCATGCCCTCCATCGACGCATCCACCGCCAGGGTCTTGCCGTCCGCCGTCTTCACCGGCGCCGAGGTCGGGCCCAGCACCTTGATCTGCACGCTTTCCGCTTCCAGCGCCTTGACCAGCTTGTCCGCCAGCGCGCCATCGACGCCGTCCGCCACCAGCAACGCCACCTTGCGGCCCTTGATGCTTTCGCCTGGATGATTCATCTGGCTCAGCGCCGGCGAGGTTTTCAGCGACAACTGCGGAACATCCACGGTCCCGGCCTTGGGCGCCGGCAGACCGAGCTTGGCCGCAACCTTCGCCGCCAGGTCCAGGTCGATATTGGCGAGGATCTCGTTCACCTCGCGCTCACGGATATGCTCGCGCTCGACCTTGCCCAGCTCGAAGCTGTAGGCGTTGACGATATGCTCCTGCTCGCTCGGACTCATGCTGTGGAAGAACAGCCGAGCCTGGGAGAAGTGATCGCCGAACGACTCGCTGCGCTGGCGGATCTTGTGCGCGTCGATGCGCTCCTGATACGACTCGAAACCGCCATCCCGGGCCGCCGGCGGCGTCTCTTTCGGCCAGCCGCCGTCGATGGAATTGGGCTCGTAGGCGGCGCGCCCCTTGTCGAGGGTGACCCGGTGCATGGCATCGCGCTGGCCGTTGTGGTTCGGGGCCAGGGGGCGATTGATCGGGATCTCGTGGAAGTTCGGCCCGCCGAGACGGCTGATCTGCGTATCGGTGTAGGAGAACAGCCGGCCCTGCAGCAGCGGGTCGTTGGTGAAGTCGATCCCCGGCACGATGTGCCCCGGACAGAACGCCACCTGCTCCGTCTCGGCAAAGAAGTTGTCCGGGTTGCGGTTGAGCACCATCTTGCCCAGCAGCGTCACTGGTACCAGTTCCTCGGGGATGATCTTGGTCGGGTCGAGCAGGTCGAAGTCGAACTTGTGCTCGTCCGCCTCGGGGACGATCTGCACGCCCAGCTCCCATTCCGGGTAATTGCCGGTTTCGATGGCTTCCCACAGGTCACGGCGGTGATAGTCGGTGTCCTTGCCGGCGAGCTTCTGCGCCTCGTCCCAGAGCAGCGACAGCACGCCCTGTTTCGGTTTCCAGTGAAACTTGACGAAGCTGGCCACGCCCTCGGCGTTTATCAGGCGGAAGGTATGCACGCCGAAACCTTCCATGGTCCGCAGGCTTTTCGGA
Organism: Pseudomonas sp.; assembly: GCA_003523465.1. Taxonomy (GTDB): domain Bacteria; phylum Pseudomonadota; class Gammaproteobacteria; order Pseudomonadales; family Pseudomonadaceae; genus Aquipseudomonas. The sequence goes on along the minus strand of DQAA01000668.1, from coordinate 1,175 downwards.
ATGGCCCGGTCGGACATGGCCCAGATGACCATGTGCGCCGACTCCGGCACTAGCGAGACGAAGTCCCAGAAGGTGTCGTGGGCACTGCCGCCGGTGGGCATTTCATTGTGCGGCTCGGGCTTCACGGCGTGGACGAAGTCGGGAAACTTGATCGCGTCCTGGATGAAGAACACCGGCATGTTGTTGCCGACCAGGTCGAAGTTGCCTTCATCGGTAAAGAACTTCACGGCAAAACCGCGCACATCGCGCACCGTATCGCCCGAGCCACGCGGCCCCTGCACGGTGGAGAAACGCACGAACACCGGGGTGATCTTCTCCGGATCCTGGAGGAATCCGGCCTTGGTCAGTTCGGCATGGCAGCCGTAGGACTGGAAGTAGCCGTGGGCCCCGGTGCCACGAGCATGGACGATGCGCTCGGGAATCCGCTCGTGGTCAAAATGCGTGATCTTCTCGCGCATGATGAAGTCTTCCAGCAGCGACGGCCCGCGGGCGCCGGCCTTCAGGCTGTTCTGGTTATCGGCGATCTTCACGCCCTGGTTGGTCCGCAGGGCCTGCCCGGTAGCATCGCTACGCACGGTTTCCAGGCTCTGCAACTTGGCATTGGTATTGGCGCGGTCGGGCGTGTCGGTACCGGCGAGCTGGCTTTCGCGGGGCGCGTCTTTCTTGCTGGGCATGGTCTGCGGTCCTCATCAGTCTTCACGGGTGCCCTTGGCGGGCTTGTTTTGTTAGTGACTGAGGCGGTTCGCCAGGCGTTCCATCGGATTGACCACTGATCGCGTTATGCCCGCAACACTGGACGGTGACGAAATAAATGCTAAGAACCTCTAAACGAACAGGCTAAAATGCGCGACCGGCTAACCGCTGACCCCCTTCCCATGCGCCCCACAAGGTTCGCTACGTGATCGAGTTCCAACAAGTCCACAAGACCTACCGCGTCGCCGGTAGGGACATTCCCGCGCTGCACCCCACCAGCCTGAGCATCGACAACGGCCAGGTGTTCGGCCTGATCGGACATTCCGGTGCTGGCAAAAGTACCCTGCTGCGCCTGATCAACCGCCTGGAAGCGCCAAGCGGCGGCAAGATCCTGGTCGATGGCGAGGACGTCACCGCCTTCGACGCCAACCAGCTGCGCGGCTTCCGCCAGCAGGTCGGGATGATCTTCCAGCACTTCAACC
>DQAA01000530.1:396-2538 GCA_003523465.1 Pseudomonas sp. | reverse complement strand
GGCTTTGTGGCGGCCAGCCGTTGAGCTCGGCGAGCATGGCCGGGTTGGCAGCGCGCAGGACCGCGTTGGCATCGAGCAGCAGGGAGGGCTGCGGATCCTTGTCGAGCAAGGCCGAGGGGATGAGGGTCACAGGATGTGCTCCGCCGTTTTTATAGTATTTGTACCATATTGCTATAGTCTATCTTCCAAGTAACATGGCGAACAGCGTAAAAATCAACGCAACGGAACGGGCACCCCGTGAGCCCGCTCCACGAAACCTGATCAGAGCTAACAATCAGCCAACAGGACATCGCTTTCTATGTCGATCTTCTCCCAGGGCCTGCAGCCCGCACCTGTCAACCATGTCGCCCTCACTCCGCTGAGCTTCATCGAACGCACTGCCGCCGTTTACGGCCAATACCCGGCGGTGATCCACGGTTCGATCCGGCGCAACTGGCAGGAAACCTACCAGCGCTCCCGGCGTCTTGCCAGCGCCCTCGCCGGCCGCGGTATCGGCCAGGGCGATACGGTGGCGGTGATGCTGCCGAACATCCCGGCAATGCTCGAAGCGCACTTCGGCGTGCCGATGATCGGTGCCGTGCTCAATGCCCTCAACGTACGCCTCGATGCCGAAGCCATCGCCTTCATGCTCGAACACGGCGAAGCCAAGGTGCTGGTCACCGACCGTGAATTCCACAAGGTCATCGCCGCCGCCCTGAAACTGATGGAACACCCGCCGCTGGTGGTGGACGTGGACGATCCCGAGTATGGCGAAGGCTGCGCGGTCAGCGAGCTGGACTACGAGGCCTTCCTTGCCGAAGGCGATCCGGAATTCGCCTGGCAGTGGCCCGAGGACGAGTGGCAGGCGATCTCGCTGAACTACACCTCCGGCACCACCGGCAACCCCAAGGGCGTGGTCTATCACCATCGCGGCGCCTATCTGAACTCGCTGGGCAACCAGATGACCTGGGCCATGGGCAACCACCCGGTGTACCTGTGGACCCTGCCGATGTTCCACTGCAACGGCTGGTGCTACCCGTGGACCGTGACCGCCCTGGCCGGGACCCATGTGTTCCTGCGCCGGGTCGATCCGCAGAAGATCCTCACCCTCATTCGCGAACACCAGGTCAGCCACCTGTGCGGCGCGCCGATCGTGCTCAATGCGCTGATCAACATGCCCGACTCGGCCAAGGCCGCCATCGACCATCCGGTCAACGCCATGGTCGCCGGGGCGGCTCCGCCAGCGAAGGTGATCGGTGCGGTGGAGGAAATGGGCATCAAGGTCACCCACGTCTATGGCCTGACCGAGGTCTACGGACCGGTGACGGTCTGCGCCTGGCATGCCGAATGGGATGAAAAGCCGCTGCAGGAGCGGGCACGGATCAAATCGCGCCAAGGGGTGCGCTACGCCACCCTCGAAGGCCTGATGGTCGCCGACCCGCAGACCCTCGAACCGGTGGCCCGGGACGGCAACACCCTGGGCGAGATCTTCATGCGCGGCAACACGGTGATGAAGGGCTACCTGAAAAACCCCGAGGCCACCGCCGAAGCCTTCCGTGGCGGCTGGTTCCATACCGGCGACCTGGCGGTGTGCCACCCGGACGGCTACGTCGAGATCAAGGACCGGCTCAAGGACATCATCATTTCCGGTGGCGAGAACATCTCCACCATCGAGGTGGAAGACACCCTCTATCGCCATCCCGCCGTGCTGGAAGCGGCGGTGGTCGCCCGCCCGGACGAGAAATGGGGCGAGACGCCCTGCGCCTGGATCACCCTCAAGCCCGGTTTCGAGGACACCCGCGAGGCCGAGATCATCGCCTTCTGCCGTGAACACCTGGCCGGCTTCAAGCTGCCCAAGACCGTGGTGTTCCGCGAATTGCCGAAGACTTCTACCGGCAAGATCCAGAAGTACCTGCTGCGCGACTGGGCCAAGGCGCTCTGATTCCTCTTCCTTTTAGACACGAGAACCACGATGCCTGAATTCAATGCCCCACTGCGCGACATGCGTTTCGTCCTCCATGAAGTGTTCCAGGGCCCGGCCCAGTGGGCACGCCTGCCAGCTTTGGCGGCCGCAGTGGATGCCGAGACCGCCGATGCCATTCTCGAAGAAGCAGCGAAGATCACCGGCCAGCTGATCGCCCCGCTCAACCGCAGCGGCGACGA
>DQAA01000530.1:0-340 GCA_003523465.1 Pseudomonas sp. | reverse complement strand
CGGAGCATGGCGGCATGGGCATGCCGAAGATGCTCGCGGTGCAGTTCGAGGAAATGCTCTACGCCGCCAACTGCTCGTTCAGCCTGTACTCGGCGCTGAGCGCCGGCTGCTGCCTGGCCATCGACGCCCACGCCAGCGACGCCCTGCGCGCCCAGTACCTGCCGCGCCTGTACAGCGGCGAATGGGCCGGGACCATGTGCCTGACCGAACCCCACGCCGGCACCGACTTGGGGATCATCCGCAGCAAGGCCGAGCCGTTGATCGATGGCAGCTACGCCATCAGCGGGACGAAGATTTTCATCACCGGCGGCGACCAGGACCTGACCGAGAACATCATCCA
>DQAA01000312.1 GCA_003523465.1 Pseudomonas sp. | reverse complement strand
CCGCTGGCAGCCACCGCGGTGGCGGTGATGGTGCAGTGGGCGGTGCGCTCCTGGCCGCCGAGCTGGGTCGGGCCGGTGATGTCCTGGCCCTGACCGAGGCGCACTTCGAAGGCTGTCTTCAGGGCACTGATTTCGGCCATGCCGGCGGTGGCCTTGGTCCGCGCCTGGTAGTCGGTGTACATGGGTGCGGCAATGGTGAGCAACAAGCCAATGATGGCTACCACGATCATCAGTTCGATCAATGTAATACCGCGTTGCATCCTCATGGACGTATTCCCTATCTCAAATCCGTAAGTCATTTCGGTCGGCGGGGCCGACAAGCGCGCCAGTAGGCCCGAACCGACACCTTTTGTCACCTCGCTGAACAGGGCCGCCCGGCGTGGCTCGTCTACTCTAGTGCGGGCCGGGTAACGCTGCCGGCTGGAGCTGTAACGGGAATTGTGTTTGACCATTCGCAACAAGGACGTCGCACCCTATGAAAACCAGAACCTACAGTTGGCAGGGAGTCGATCGTAACGGCACCCGGGTCAGCGGTCGCAGCGACGGGCAGAGTCCGGCGCTGGTCAAGGCCATGCTGCGCAAACGCGGTATCCATACCACCCGCATCCGCCATTCGCGGCGGCTGGCGGCGTTGCAGTTGTCGCGGGAGATCAACGCGGCGCAGTTGACCCAGCTCAGCCGCCATCTCGCGACGCTGTTCCAGGCCGGAATTCCCTTGCTGCATGGCCTCGACATCATCGCCGACGGCAGCCGCCACCCACGGATGATCAACCTGCTGGCCGCCCTCAAGCGCGATATCAGCGCAGGCAACAGCCTGGCCGAGGCGCTGGCCAAGCATCCACGCTATTTCGACAGCCTGTTCTGCAACCTGGTGGCGGTGGGCGAGGTGTCCGGGCGCCTGGATACGCTGCTCGACCAGTTGGCCACCTACCAGGAGAAACGCGCGGCCCTGCGCTCGCGGATGCGCAAGGCGATGCTGTACCCGCTGCTGGTGCTGATGGTCGGGCTGGGGGTTTCCAGCCTGCTGCTGTTGCAGGTGGTGCCGCAGTTCGAGGTGCTGTTCGCGGGGATGGGCTCGGAGTTGCCGCCCTTCACGCGGATGGTCATCAACCTGGCCGACTGGTTGTCCGCGCACCTGCTGGCCCTGAGCCTGGCGCTGTTGCTGGCGTCCTTCGGGGTGCGCCAGTTGTTTCGCCATCATCAATCCTTTCATTTATGGATACTGGGCCTGGCCCACCGCCTGCCTGTGGTCGGTACGCTGTTGCAGCATGCGGCGATGGCCCGTTTCGCCCGCACCCTGCATACCTGCTTCGCCGCCGGGATCCCCCTGACGGACGCCCTGATACCGGTGGCCAAGGCCAGTGGCAATGCGCTCTACGAACAGGCGATCCGCCGCCTGCGCCACGACCTCGGCAACGGCCTGTCGCTGAGCACGGCGATGCGCGCCAGCCCGCTGTTTCCACATCTGTGCGTGCAGATGTGCGGCATCGGCGAGACATCCGGCACCCTCGACGATATGCTCAATCGCATCGCCAACCACCACGAGCAGTCCATCGACCAGTTGATGGAGAACCTGACCAGCCTGTTCGAGCCGGTGATCGTGCTGGTGCTCGGCCTGCTGATCGGCAGCCTGGTGATTGCCATGTACCTGCCGATCTTCCAGCTGGGGGATGTGATCTGAAATGAGCCTGTGGGAATTCCTCGCCAGCCAGCCGACGATCTACCTCTGTAGCGCCCTGCTGCTGGGCTTGATCGTCGGCAGCTTTCTCAATGTGCTGGTGCATCGCCTGCCATTGATGATGGAGCGGCGCTGGCAGGCAGACGCCCGGGAAGTCCTCGGCTTGCCGGAGGAACCTGCCGGGGAACGCTTCGACCTGATGCTCCCCTCCTCCCATTGCCCCCACTGCCAACATCGAATCCGCGCCTGGGAAAACCTCCCCCTGCTCAGCTACCTGCTGCTGCGCGGACGCTGTTCGGCCTGCAAGACGCGCATCAGCCCGCGCTACCCGCTGGTGGAACTGGCCAGCGCCGGGCTGACGGTGTTCGCCGCCTGGCATTTCGGCGTCAGCGCCAGCGCGGTGGCCTTCATGCTGTTGAGCTGGGGCCTGCTGACCCTGAGCCTGATCGATATCGAACACCAGTTGCTGCACGACGCGCTGGTGCTGCCGTTGTTGTGGCTGGGCCTGATCGTCAATGCCTTCGACCTGTTCGTGCCGCTGGATCAGGCGCTGTGGGGGGCGGTCGGCGGATATCTGGTGTTGTGGTCGGTGTACTGGCTGTTTCGCCTGATCACCGGCAAGGACGGCATGGGCTACGGCGACTTCAAGTTGCTGGCGATGCTCGGCGCCTGGGGTGGCTGGCAGATCCTGCCGTTTACCCTGCTGTTCAGTTCGCTGCTGGGGGCGGTGATCGGGCTGATCCTGCTACGAGCGAAGGGGCGACACGCCAGCACGCCCATCCCCTTTGGCCCCTATCTGGCATTCGCGGGCTGGATCGCACTGCTCTGGGGTGGTCAAATACCCGCTTCTTATCTGCATTTCGCTGGATCCTGATGACAACGCCCGCTTTCACTCCCTGGATTCTCGGCCTCACCGGAGGCATCGGCAGCGGCAAGAGTGCGGCCG
>DQAA01000413.1 GCA_003523465.1 Pseudomonas sp. | reverse complement strand
GGCCCACCGCCGGCAGGGCGGGCAGGGTGCGGTTCTGCGGGACGAAGTAGCCGGATTTGGGCCGCGGCGCCACCAGGCCGTTGTCTTCCAGCAGGCGGTAGGCCTGCTGCACGGTACTCAGGCTGACCCCATGTTCCAGGCTCAGGGCGCGCACCGATGGCAGGCGATCCCCAGGACGGTAAAGCCCCTGCTCGATACGGGCGCCGAGCAGCTCGGCGAGATTGATATAGAGGGTCATGGGGCGTACTCCGGGAAAGAGCTGTAGGAAACAACCAGTACAGATTTCGGAAAAATACATCATTCAGAGCGGAAATGTAGAAATCTGTATGAGGAAAATTCCGATGGGTTGGATCTGTAATGGATTTTCCCAAGCGCGCATCCTTTCTCCACGGTTTACCCACCCCGGAGGAAGACGCAATGAACGGCCTGAGCGATGTGCGCTTGAAACTGTATGGCAGCGAACTGGAGCGGGCCCAGCGCCAGACCAGACTGCGCTCGCCACGTTTCATGGGTGTATTGCGTCTCTGGCTGCACCGCTGGGAGACGCGGCGGGCACTGCTTGAACTGACGCCCGCGCAGTTGAAGGACATCGGCCTGAATCGCGGGGATGCGATCGAGGAGGGGCTCAAGCCCTTCTGGAGAGGCTGAGGCAGGGCATCATTCCTTGCGTTTGCACGGGCCCGCGCTCACCGGGGCCGTGCAAACGACCCGTCACACCAGTTCTTTCAACCGATGCCACAACATCCCCAACGCCAGCAACGGCGAGCGCAGATGCTTGCCGCCGGGGAAGGTGATATGCGGCACCTTGGCAAACAAATCGAAGCGCCCGCTCTGCTGCCCGCTGATCGCCTCGCCCAGCAAACGCCCCGCCAGGTGCGTGGCATTCAGGCCATGCCCGGCATAGGCCTGGGCGTAATACACGTTGGGCTGCTCGCGCAGGCGGCCGATCTGCGGCAGGCGGTTGGCGCCGATGCCGATCATCCCGCCCCACTGGAACTCGATGCGGGCATCCGCCAGTTGCGGGAATACCTTGAGCATCTTTGGCCGCATATAAGCGGCAATATCCTGCGGGTCACGCCCCGAGTAATGACAGGCGCCACCGAACAGCAGACGGTGGTCTGCGCTGAGGCGGAAGTAGTCCACCGTCACCCGCTGGTCGCAGACCGCCATGTTCTGCGGCAGCAGTTGCCGCGCGCGTTCCTCGCCCAGCGGCTCGGTGGCGATGATGTAGCTGCCGGCGGGGAGGATCTTGCCGCCCAGTTCGCGATTCAGGTCATTGAGGTAGGCGTTGCAGCACAGCACCAGGGTCTTGGCGCGGACGTTGCCTTGATCGGTGTGGACGTTGACCTCGGGGCCATAGTCGATGCGGGTGACCGCCGACTGTTCGAAAATCCGCACGCCCAGCCCGCTGGCCGCCGCCGCTTCGCCGAGGGCCAGGTTGAGCGGGTGCAGGTGGCCGGAACCCATGTCGATCAGGCCGCCGGCGTACTGGTTCGAGCCGATCACCGTGTGCATCTGCTCCGGCGGCACCAGACGCAGTTCGTGGCGGTAGCCGAGGGCGCGCAGGTCTTCGGCGTCTTCGGCAAAGCCTTCGTATTCACGGGGTTTGTTGGCCAGGTCGCAGTAGCCCCAGGTCAGGTCGCAGGGGATGGCGTGGCGCTCGACCCGCTGACGGACGATCTCCACCGCTTCCAGGCCCATCAGCTTCATCTGGTTCACGCCGTCGGTGCCGATGACCGACTGGAACTGCTCGAGGCCATGGCCGACGCCGCGGATCAACTGCCCGCCATTGCGCCCGCTGGCGCCCCAGCCGACTTTGCGCGCTTCCAGCAGGACCACGCTGAAGCCGCGCTCGGCCAGTTCGATGGCGGTATTCAGCCCGGAGTAGCCGCCGCCGACCACACAGACGTCGCAACGCTGTTCGCCATTCAGCCGCGGATAGTCCGGCTGTGGGACGCTGCTGGCGGCGTAGTAGGAAGCGGTGTGCATGGGCGTCGTCCTGAATGAGTGTCTGGGCAAGGCGGGGAGCATAGGCGGTGCTTTCGGGGGCGGGCAACCGTCAGGCAAAATGGCGGCTCTTTTTTCTCCGGCGGTTCCGCTCCATGGCCTGCAACAGTCACAAGATCCGTTTTCTGCGTGAGCAGATTCCCTCGTTCGAGTGCGTACCGGGCTGCCACGACTGCTGCGGGCCGGTGACGACGTCTGCCGAGGAAATGGCCCGCCTGCCGCGCAAGAGTGCCGAGGAGCAGGAGGCGGCGCTGGCCGAGCTGAACTGTGTGCACCTGGGGCCCCAGGGCTGCACGGTGTATGAGGAACGGCCGCTGATCTGCCGGTTGTTCGGGACCACGCCGCGCTTGCCGTGTCCGCGGGGGCGGGGGCCGGAGGAGATGATCGATCCGGGGGCGGAACGGTTGGTGCATCAGTTCATTGCGACTACCCGGCAGGTTCTTGTGTGAAGGCTTGGGGCCTCATCGCCGGCGATGAGGCCCTCAAGATCAGTCCGGAATCGGCAGGTTGAGACTCTCCTTCACCTCTTCCATCACGATATAGCTCTTCGACTCCCGCACATGGGGCAGCTTGAGCAGGATGTCGCCGAGCAACTTGCGATACGACGCCATCTCGGAAATCCGCGCCTTCACCAGATAGTCGAAATCCCCCGACACCAGGTGGCACTCCAGCACATGGGGCAACTTCAGCACCGCGCGGCGGAATTCCTCAAAGGTGTCGCCGGACTTGTAGTCCAGGCTGATCTCGACGAACACCAGCAGGCTGCCCTTGAGGTGCTGCGGATTGAGGCGGGCGTTGTAGCCCATGATGATCCCCTCGCGCTCCAGACGGCGGACCCGCTCGGTGCACGGGGTGGTCGACAGGCCGACCTTTTCCCCTAGTTCAGTGAAGGAAATACGCCCGTCGCTCTGCAATATCCGAAGGATGTTGCGGTCGATCTTGTCCAGCTCGCGCTTGCTCTGGTGCTGGGTTCTCATAGTGGATGCCCCTTTGTAAAAGCCGACTTTGCCGAGAATTCTCGCCAAATATAGGTTTTTATATAGTGAAATGCACTGCCTCGAGTTTTTTACACTGCGCCCATTCATGCCATTCACAAAAATTGTGGCGGTGCGCCGCCTCGAGGGATAACAACATGCGCGTTCTGGTACTCGGTAGCGGTGTGATCGGAACCGCCAGTGCCTACTATCTGGCCCGGCAAGGTTTCGAAGTCGTGGTGGTCGACCGCCAGCCAGCGGTGGCCATGGAAACCAGTTTCGCCAACGCCGGCCAGGTCTCGCCAGGTTATGCCTCGCCCTGGGCCGCGCCGGGCGTGCCGCTGAAAGCCATCAAGTGGCTGCTGCAGCGCCACGCACCGCTGGCGATCAAGGCCACCGGTGATGTCGACCAGTACCTGTGGATGGCGCAGATGCTGCGCAACTGCACCGCCAACCGCTACGCGGTGAACAAGGAGCGCATGGTCCGCCTGTCCGAGTACAGCCGCGACTGCCTCGACGAACTGCGCGCCGAAACCGGCATTGCCTACGAAGGCCGCACCCTCGGCACCACCCAGCTGTTCCGCACCCAGGCCCAGCTGGACAACGCCGCCAAGGACATCGCCGTCCTCGAACAGGCCGGCGTGCCTTACGAGCTGCTGGACCGCGACGGCATCGCCCGGGTCGAGCCGGCCCTGGCCAATGTGTCGGATATCCTTGCCGGCGCCCTGCGCCTGCCCAACGACCAGACCGGCGACTGCCAGCTGTTCACCACCCGCCTGGCGCAGATGGCGGTCGATCTCGGCGTGCAGTTCCGCTTCGGCCAGAACATCCAGCGCCTGGACTTCGCCGGTGACCGCATCAACGGTGTGTGGATCGACGGCAAGCTGGAAACCGCCGACCGCTACGTGCTGGCCCTGGGCAGCTACTCGCCGCAGTTGCTCAAGCCGCTGGGCATCAAGGCCCCGGTGTACCCGCTCAAGGGCTATTCGCTGACCGTGCCGATCACCAATCCGGAAATGGCCCCGACCTCGACCATTCTCGACGAGACCTACAAGGTCGCGATCACCCGTTTCGACAACCGCATCCGCGTCGGTGGCATGGCCGAGATCGCCGGTTTTGACCTGTCGCTGAACCCGCGCCGGCGCGAAACGCTGGAGATGATCGTCAACGACCTCTATCCTCTTGGCGGCAATCTGCGCGAGGCGGAGTTCTGGACCGGCCTGCGTCCGACCACCCCGGACGGCACGCCGATCGTCGGCGCCACGCGGTACCGCAATCTGTTCCTCAACACCGGTCACGGCACCCTCGGCTGGACCATGGCATGCGGCTCCGGTCGTCTGCTGGCCGACCTGATGGCGCGCAAGAAGCCGCAAATCAGCGCCGAAGGGCTCGATATTTCCCGCTACGGACACACCCAGGAGACCGCCAAGCATGGCAATCCAGCGCCAGCTCACCAATGAGCGCATGAGTCAGATCGTCGCCCACAACGGCACCGTGTACCTCGCGGGCCAGGTGGGCAACGACATGAACGCCGGGATCGAACAGCAGACCCGGGAAACGCTGGGCAATATCGAGCGCCTGCTTGACCTGGCCGGGACCGACAAGACCCGCCTGCTCTCGGTGACCATCTACCTCAAGGACATCGACGCCGATTTCCAGGGCATGAACGCGGTCTGGGACCAGTGGCTGCCCAAGGGCGTCGCCCCGGCCCGGGCCACGGTGCAGAGCAAGCTCTGCGAGCCGGAAATCCTGGTTGAAATGTCGGTCGTCGCCGCGCTCTCGTAACCATCCTCTCTTTACCCGGTGTCCTGGCTTACAGGTCGTTGCGACACCGGGTCTTTTCATTCCAAACAGACTGCCAGAAGGCTGCCGTCATGCGTCCTGCCCGTGCCCTGATCGACCTCCAAGCACTGCGTCACAACTACCGCTTCGCCCGCCAGCTGACCGGGGCCCGTGCCCTGGCGGTGGTCAAGGCCGATGCCTACGGACATGGCGCAGTGCGCTGCGCCCTGGCCCTTGAGGCTGAAGCCGACGGGTTCGCCGTGGCCTGCATCGAGGAGGCGCTGGAGCTGCGCGAGATGGGGATCAAGGCGCCGGTGCTGCTGCTCGAAGGCTTCTTCGAGGCCAGTGAACTGGAGCTGATCGCCAGGCACGACTTATGGTGCGTGGTGCATTCCCTGTGGCAACTGGAGGCGATCGAGAAGGCCAGCCTTGCCAGGCCGATCCAGGTCTGGCTGAAGATGGACACCGGCATGCACCGCGTCGGTCTGCATCCCCGGGATTACCAGGCGGCGTACCAGCGCCTGCAGGCCAGCGGCAAGGTGTCGAAGATCGTCCTGATGAGCCACTTCGCTCGTGCCGACGAACTGGACAGCGAGGCCAGCAACGAGCAGGTGGCGGTATTCGAGGCGGCGCGCCAGGGCCTGAACGCCGAGGTCAGCCTGCGCAACTCGCCGGCGGTGCTTGGCTGGCCGCAGATTCCCAGCGACTGGGTACGCCCGGGCATCATGCTGTACGGCGCCACGCCGTTCGAAAGCGCCCAGGCCGAGGCCGATCGCCTGCAAC
>DQAA01000407.1 GCA_003523465.1 Pseudomonas sp. | reverse complement strand
CAGCAGGATCTTCCAGCCCCGGGCCCGGGCACCGGCCTGCAGGGCCAGGGCGAGACTGGCGCCAACCAGGCCGCCGCCGATGATGGCGAGATGGACCCGGCTCATGCGACCTGGCTTCTTGCGGCAGCCATCAGGGCTTCGATTTCGGCGACCGTCTTAGGTACGCCGGAGGTCAGGATTTCACAGCCGTTCCTGGTTACCACTACGTCATCCTCGATTCGTACACCGATACCGCGCCACTTCTTCGCGACGCTCTGGTTGTCCGCGGCGATGTAGATACCCGGCTCGACCGTCAGGGCCATGCCCGGTTCGAGCACTCGCCATTGACCGCCGACCTTGTACTCGCCGACATCATGTACATCCATGCCCAGCCAGTGTCCGGCACGGTGCATGTAGAAAACCTTGTAGGCCTCGCTTTCGATCAGCTCGTCCACTGCGCCCTTGAGCAGGCCCAGTTCCACCAGGCCCTCGGTGATCACCCGAACCGTGGCCTCGTGGGCCTGGTTCCAGTGCTTGCCCGGGGCGATTTCAGCGAAGGCCGCTTCCTGGGACTTGAGCACCAGCTCATAGATCGCCTTCTGCTCCGCCGAGAACACACCGCTGACCGGAAAGGTGCGGGTGATATCGCTGGCGTAGCAGTCGATCTCGCAACCGGCGTCGATCAGCACCAGGTCGCCGTCCTTCAACGGAGCGTCGTTTTCCTGATAGTGCAGGATGCAGCTGTTGCGCCCGGCAGCGACGATCGAGCCGTAGGCCGGCATCTTCGCCCCGCCCTTGCGGAATTCGTAGTCCAGTTCGGCTTCCAGGCTGAACTCGTGGAGGCCGGCGCGGGAGGCTTGCATGGCACGGACGTGGGCCCGGCAGGAGATCGCCGCGGCCTCGCGCATCACTTTCACTTCCGCCGCCGATTTATACAGGCGCATGTCGTGCAGCAGATGATCCAGGGCAACGAATTCGTTCGGCGGCTGCGCGCCCATGCGGGCCTTGGAACGGATCACATTGATCCACTCCATCAGCCGGCGATCGAACTCGGCATTGCTGCCCATGGCCGAATACACGCGGTCGCGGCCTTCGATCAGGCCGGGGAGGATGTCGTCGATATCGCTGATGGGGAAGGCATCGTCGGCGCCGAAGTCGCGGACCGCGCCTTCCTGGCCGGCGCGCAGGCCGTCCCATTGTTCGCGTTCGGGGTTGCGCTCGCGGCAGAACAGCACGTACTCGCCATGTTCGCGTCCGGGGATCAGGGCAATCACCGCCTCGGGCTCGGGGAAGCCGCTGAGGTACTGGAAGTCGCTGTCCTGGCGATAGATGTGCTCGACGTCACGGTTGCGAATGGCAACCGCGGCCGCCGGCAGGATGGCGATGCTGTTGGGTTCCATCTGCGCCATCAGCGCCTTGCGGCGCCGGGCGTATTCCGTTTTCGGGATATGGGTGACTGCCACGGGGAACCCCTGTTCGGCCTCAGTGCAAGGAAGGTTTGGCGGCGGCGGCGACCGGCTTGGCCAGCTCCGTGTAGAGCAGCAGCGGCGCAACGCGCAGATATTCCATCACTTCCATATAGTCGCTTTCGCCGTCTTCGGATTCTNNAGGGCGTCCTGGACTTGCGAAATCGCGCTGAGGTCCTGCAGCACTTCCTTGGCTTCGTCGCTGAGGTCCTTGCCGCCGGTGTTCAGGCCGAACCCGGCGAGGAAGCCCTGGCACCACTGGCCCAGAGCGCCTGCGCGCTCGCTCAGCGGCTGCTCGTCGCCCGGCAGGAGGAGGACGATGGTGATGTCCTCGCCGGTCAGCTCGCCCTTGACCATTTCCTGCAGACCGATCAAAGCGTTGCGCACGTTGTCTACCGGTTCGGTTTCCAGCAGGTGGGCGGCATCAGCCAGCCAGCTGTCGGCATCGAAACCGGCGCCGGCGCAGCTGCGACCGAGCAGCAGACCGTGCAATTCGGCGGGAGAAACAGGGTGACCGCCGCTGCTGAGCAGGGTGGCGAAAGCGGTGTACGGCGATTGGGTATTGGACATGGCAACTAGGCGCCAGACGGCGCTATGACTAGAATGAAGGCCTTGTATCCTAGCACCGGCAGGCGCGCCAAGACCATCGACGCGGGTAATTGCGCAGGTCATGGAAGCAGGATACGCAGCAGTCACGGCCAGACGAATCGAGTGGCGAGCAATGCAAGAAAACGAGCTGCAAACGCTGAAGAGCCGCCTCGAACTGCTGATTGAGCGGGTCGAGCAACTAAAACGGCAAAACGCACTCCTATCCGTGCAGGAGAAGTCCTGGCGCGAGGAGCGCGCCCATCTCATCGAAAAAAACGAAATCGCGCGGCAGAAAGTCGAATCGATGATTTCGCGGCTCAAGGCCCTGGAGCAAGACTCATGAGTTCACCGAACAACGTCACCGTGCAGATTCTCGACAAAGAGTATTCGATCATCTGCCCGCAGGAAGAACGCAGCAATCTGATCAGTGCTGCCCGCTACCTCGATGGCAAGATGCGCGAGATCCGCAGCAGCGGCAAAGTCATCGGCGCCGACCGCATCGCCGTGATGGCCGCGTTGAACATCACCCACGACCTGCTGCACAAACAGGACGAACGCCCGGACGCACAGACTGGCGGCGCGACCCGCGAGCAGGTACGCGACCTGCTGGACCGCGTGGACCAGGCCCTGGCCGACGACGCGGATACAAAAAGCAACTAAGTTTCTGTATACTCCGCCCACTCCCTGGAGTGCTTGCCAGTCGGTCATGTCCCTGAGCCGATACGCACAACCACGGGGGTTGCACGTGGGGCCGGTGTGCATGTCCGCTTGACGGAAAGCCTTAACGCCTCCTGCAATCTCCACCTTGAACTCTCGGGTTCAAGGGCTAAACCGACAGCGGTTCGTCGGGGAGCCTGTTTTCTGTCGTTCGCGCCTTTTTCTCCCTTCCGCGCGGACTTCCACGACGTCACTTCATGACGCTCGCCCCTGGGGATCCCCGTGCCATGACCGACACCGCGTCGCTGACCCGCCCCCAACTTCGCCGCCTGCTCCGTGATGCCCGCCGCGCCC
>DQAA01000034.1 GCA_003523465.1 Pseudomonas sp. | reverse complement strand
CCACGAGGGTGCCGGCCGCCAGCCGTGCCGGCGCCGCGACAATGCGGCAGTCTTCGCGTTTGCGGTTGTGAATGATGAAAGGCGTGGCGTCATCGTCCGGGGTGCCGATGGCCAGCACCAGCGGCTGGCTGTCGTGCACCGCGCGGATCTTGCGGGTTTCGCATTCGATGGCCGGGCCGGCGTCGAAGATGTCGACGTAGCCCTGGTAGCTGAAGCCTTCGCTCTTGAGCATCGACAGCGCAGGCTCGGTGTCGGTGTGGACCCGACCGATCACATCGCGGGCCGCCTCGGAGAGGAAACAGGTGTACAGCGGGAACTTGGGCATCAGCTCGGCAATGAAAGCCTTGTTGCCGACGCCAGTGAGGTAATCGGCCTGGCTGAATTCCATCTTGAAGAAGTGCCGGCCCAGGCTCTCCCAGAACGGCGAGCGGCCCATTTCATCGGACATGCCCCGCATCTCGGCAATGATCTTGTTGCCGAACAGCTCGGGGAACTCGGCGATGAACAGCATCCGCGCCTTGGACAGCAAGCGGCCGTTGAGGCCGGTGCGGCTATCGGCCCGCAGGAACAGCGAGCACAGCTCGGAGTTGCCGGTGAGGTCGTTGGCCAGGAACAGGGTCGGGATTTCCCGGTAGATGTTCAGCTCCTGGGAGGCGCTGACGGTCAGGCCGACCCGGTAGTTGTACCAGGGCTCGCGCAGGCCGACGGCGCCGGCGATGGCGGAAATTCCGACCACTTCGCCCTCGTCGTTTTCCAATACGAACAGGTAGTCGGCATCGCCACGCTCGGCCTCGCCACAGAAGGTCTTCTCGGCCCAGCCGACCCGGTGGGCCAGGCGTTCCTCGTTGGCCGGCAAGGTGGTCAGGCCGGTGCCGGTGCTGCGCGCCAGCTCGATCAATGCGGGTAGGTCGCTGCTGCGTACGGGACGAACGATCATGCTATCTCCTCGGGCGGGCGCTTGCGGGCGCCCGCGAAACTCGGCCGGTGGCTCTCAGTATCAAACCGCAGTATCAAACCGCGACCAGGCGCACGCTGGCGCCTTCGCCAACGCCCAGCGCCTCGATGGCTTGCTGGTCCAGGTAGACGGGTTTGCCCGGCACCCAGTCCAGCTCCAGCAATACCGCGCGGTAATCCTGCAACTGGCCATTGGTCACCAGGTACTGACGGCCGCCCTTGGTCGGCTGCTCCTGCAGCTTGACCGGTACGACCCGGCTCTGGGCGATCGAACGGATGCCGGAAACCCGCGCATGCAGGGTCGGGCCGCCGTCGAAAATATCGATGTAGTGATCGGTCTCGAAGCCTTCGCGCATCAGGATGTCGAAGGTGATCTGCGCCCGCGGATGGACCTGGCCCATGGCTTCCTGGGCTTCGTCCGGCAGCAGCGGCACGTAGATCGGGTAATGGGGCATCAGCTCGGCGAGGAAGGTGCGGCTTTTGAGGCCGCACAGGCGCTCGGCCTCGGCGTAGTTGAGATCGAAGAAGTTGCGCCCGATCGCATCCCAGAATGGCGAGTCGCCATTTTCATCGCTGTAGCCGACGATCTCGGTGACCACCGACTCGGCGAAACGCTCGGGGTGCGAGGCCATGAACAGCAGGCGACCGCGGGAATTGAGCTCGGCCCAGGCGGTATTCACCAGCTCCGGCAGCACGTAGAAGCTGGTCAGCAGGCTGTTGCCGGTGAGGTCGTGGCACTGGGACAGGACGTGGATCTTGTTGTGGATCTTCAGCTCGCGGGAGGCGTGGACGAAGGTCTCGTTGCGGAAGCTGTAGAACGGCTCGGAATAGCCGGCCGAGGCGACGATGGCCGAACAGCCGACCAGCTTGCCGGTGGTGGAGTCTTCGAGGACGAAGAAGTAGCTCTCTTCGCCGTTGAAACTGACTTCTGCGGCGAAGGAGGTTTCCGAGGCGGAAATCTTGTCGCTCAGGCGACCGGCATCATCCGGCAGGGACGTGACACCAATGGGACTGTCCGCAGCCAGACGCTGTACTTCATCCAGGTCAGCCATTTGCGCGGGGCGCATCACCAGCATGGTGTCACTCCTTTCGGGTATACGAGCCGACTCGTCGGCGCAAAAAAAGCGGCGTGTGCGCGAGGGGCACAGGCCACGGGAAATCGGTTCACTGGCCGGGTCAGCGGCCAGCGAAGGTGCAGCGGGGGCGAATCAGGCCTGGGTCAGCTTGGCGGCAGCGCGCTCGAAGCGGTCCAGACCTTCGTCGATATCGGCATCCTCGACCACCAGGCTCGGGGCGAAGCGGACCACGTCCGGACCGGCCTGCAGGACCATCAGGCCTTCTTGCTCGGCGGCGTTGAAAATGTCCTTGGCCTTGCCTTTCCAGGCCTCGGTCAGCACGCAGCCGATCAGCAGGCCGCGGCCGCGAACCAGGCTGAACAGGCCGTATTTCTCGCCGATCTGTTCCAGGCGCGACTTGAAGCGCTCGTGCTTGACCTTGACGCCGTTCAGCACCTCAGGGGTGTTGACGATGTCCAGTACCNNGACCGCGCAGCCCAGCGGGTTGCCGCCGTAGGTGGTGCCGTGGGTGCCGACGGACAGGTGCTTGGCCAGGTCGTCGGTGGTCAGGATCGCGCCGATCGGGAAACCGCCGCCCAGGCTCTTGGCGCTGGAGAGGATGTCCGGGATCACGCCGTAGTGCATGTAGGCATACAGCTCGCCGGTGCGACCGACGCCGGTCTGCACTTCGTCGAAGATCAGCAGCGCATTGTGCTGGTCGCACAGGGCACGAGCGCCCTCCAGGTAGGCCTGGTCGGCCGGAACCACACCGCTCTCGCCCTGGATCGGCTCGATGACCACCGCGCAGGTCTTGTCGGAAATCTGGGCCTTCAGCGCTTCCAGGTCGTTGTACGGCACATGGCTGATACCGGTGATCTTCGGACCGAAGCCATCGGAGTACTTCGGCTGGCCGCCGACGCTCACGGTGAACAGGGTGCGACCGTGGAAGCTGTTGACGGTGGCGATGATCTCGTTCTTTTCCGGACCGAAGCGGTCATGGGCGACGCGACGGGCCAGCTTGAACGCAGCCTCGTTGGCCTCGGCGCCGGAGTTGCAGAAGAAGGCACGGTCGGCGAAGGTCGCGTCGACCAGCTTGCGCGCCAGTTGCAGGGCCGGTTCGTTGGTGAAGACGTTGGACACATGCCACAGCTTGTTGGCCTGTTCGGTCAGCGCGCTGACCAATGCCGGATGGGCATGCCCCAGCACGTTAACGGCGATGCCGCCGGCGAAATCGATCAGCTCACGGCCCGACTGGTCCCAGACTCGGGAACCGGCGCCGCGCACGGGAATGAAAGCGGCTGGCGCATAGTTGGGAACCATTACCTGGTCGAAATCGGCGCGTTGCACCGGAGCTTGCTCAACGGACATCGGAGTCTCCTGAAGAGGAACGCCTGCCTGGAACTGGCGAGCGATGGGGGGATTGTAAGGAGAGATGAACACTTGGCCTTGTCGCCAAGCGACAACT
>DQAA01000536.1 GCA_003523465.1 Pseudomonas sp. | reverse complement strand
CGGGATCATTCTCAAAATTCGAATTCTGCATAAGCTAATATGCAATTCGGTAATTTTAATTACTGATGGTTATTAGGATTTTGTGAATTTGTTTATATCTGAAAAGAATTTGAACAGTAGAACTCGGCGGCTCTGCGTATAAGCGACTGTCTTGAAGGGTATGTCCTTCCAAGGCAGCAGTGCCTTTTCCGCGATCGAGGGGAGCACGGAGGATGTGAGGTTGTCAAAAATGACAACTGGCGTATGATCGACGCCAGGGCCAGGAGTGCACATGGACGTACTGATCAAACAGAAATTCGAGGAGGCAGCCGATCGATACCCTAATGACCGCAGTGGTCTGGCGCGCTGCCTCAGGCTGCTGTTGGCCGCCGCACCGCGGAGCTACAACGACCTGCAGGGGATCTTCGGCAAGCACATCGACCTGTTCAAGCACCGCTCCGCTGAAGGCTGGGTTGTCATCGACATCGGTGGCAACAATCTTAGGTTGATAGCCGGCGTGAACTATCAGCGGCAAAAGCTTTACGTGAAGCATCTCTACACCCACGCGGACTACGATATCGCCACGGCGTGGTACGCCAGTAACAAGAGAGGAACCCGACCATGACCACTGTTCTTCAGAATTCGCAGAGCGTCCGTGCCGCGCTCGAAAATCTTCAAATGCTTCTGGAGCAGTTGCGCGGTCAGTTCGTGAATGGCATCTCGGGGCCTGAGGACTACGCGCGGGCCACGGTACTGCTGAATGAGCTGACCGATGGGCATGAGCTGAACCGGTACGAGGAGCAGATTCTTGCCGAACTCGAAGAGGCGATTCTGGCTTATGAGCAGGAAAGCGCGGGGCTCAAGGCATTCAACGCCGAGATAAAGGCCAGCATGACACCGGTGCAGTTGCTCAGGGACCTGATGGAAACGCTGGGGCTGACGGGCTCGGACCTGCCCGAGATTGGCGACAAGTCTGCCGTGTCGAAGGTGCTCAATGGTGACAGGCCGATCAGCCACAAGATGGCGTTCGCTCTGGCCGACCGCTTTCACATGGACCCGAGGGCATTTGTTTCGCCATCGCCGCCAGGTAAGGGCTAAGACCTTGGGGCTGCTTCGCAGCCCTTCGCGGCGGTTCGGCGGNNNTACCCATGCAGCGATGAGGCCCTTGAGATCACTAGAGCAGCCCAGGGTTACGCCATCTCCACCTTCACCACCGGCACCGCTTTCACCTTGCACAACGGCACCAGCCGCGACCCGCTGTAGCGGCTCTCGCGAAACAGCTTCCAGCGCCCGAACAGCCCGTACACATGCAGCACCCGACCCTGTTCCTGATACCCCATCCGCAGGTGCAGTTTCAGCGCCGGCACATTGTGCGTCTCCACCACATCCACCACCCGCGTGCAGCCACGTTCATGCATGGCCTGCCACAGGGCGACCTGGGCATCAACCGAGAGCCGGCTGCCGAAGTAGGCCGGGATCATCTCGCCACCGAACTCGAAGAAATCCCCAGGCGCCACCGGGAAGGTGCAGCCGTAGTAATGGCGATCCTGGTAATCCCGGGTACTGGCCCAGATAAAGGCCACGGCGTCGCCGGTGTCATCCAGGTACATATGTCCGAAATGCCCTTCGCGGGCCAGTTCGCGCATGGTCTCCACCCGGTCGCCGAAATGCCGGGCGAAGGCGTCGGCATTGGCTTCGGTGATGGTCACCAGGCGCACCGGCGGATGGTCCTTGAGGCTATGCGGCCCGACCGGGGTGACCAGGTCGCGCTCCATCCACAGCAGCTCCCAATGGAAGAACACATGGCGGCTCCACAGGGTGGCGAGGGTGCGGCGCAGTCCTTTGCGTTGGATTCGGGCGAGTAGGGCAGGCAGTGCGCGCATGGAGCCTCCGGAGCAGGCTGTGTCAAGAAAATGAACTTTTTTTCATGTATAGCGCAGCAAATTGCCACCTCGTCAAAAACCCAGCGGTCTAGTTGTTTCTAAATATGTATAAAGTACTTTTCCCGCTCTACCACGGGCGTTGCAGCCGTGATTGAAAGAATCGGCGGGTCAGGCGGGGTTTTGACGGGAAACTGGCGCCTGATTAAGCGTTGTCGCGCAAAAGCCCCTGCCAAGCGTTTGCGACGTGGAAAGGGCTCACGTAGACTCCGGCGCATTATTCCTACAAAGACCGCATGGCACATCCGACCCCGAGGGTCACGGATGCCTTTGTCACGCGTGCGATTTGTCCCTTTCAGGAGCCTTGTTCATCGCATGAATAGCCCCGTCGAACCCCGCAACGGCAGCTGGCTCAGCGTTTTCGCCCTTGCCTTGGGCGCCTTCATCTTCAACACCACCGAGTTCGTCCCGGTCGCGCTGCTCAGCGATATCGGGCGCAGCTTCGACATGCCGGCTTCCCAGGTCGGGTTGATGCTCACCGTGTACGCCTGGGTGGTCTCGCTNNCGATGATGCTGCTGACCCGCAATATCGAGCGGCGGCGCCTGCTGGGCTTGCTGTTCGTGCTGTTCAGCGTCAGCCATGTGATGTCGAGCATGGCCACCAGCTTCGGCATGCTGCTGGTCAGCCGGGTGGGGATTGCCCTGGCCCATGCGGTGTTCTGGTCAATCACTGCCTCGCTGGCGGTGCGCGTGGCGCCGCCGGGCAAGCAGGCCAAGGCGCTGGGGCTGCT
>DQAA01000533.1:1941-4852 GCA_003523465.1 Pseudomonas sp. | reverse complement strand
CGCAGGTCACGGTGCTGTCCGGACGGGTCGGGGTCACGGCCGGCGAGGGCGAGGCGCAGACCGTGCTGACCGCCAACCAGCAGGTCGAGTACCACGATGGTCATGCAGGTCCGGTGCACGGCGTCGACAGCGAAGGCCGCCTGGCCTGGCGCCAGGGCTGGCTGAATTATTACCAGGTGCCGCTGAGCCAGGTGGTGGAGGATCTGGCCCGCTATTACCCAGGCCGCATCATTCTGCTCGACAGCGAACTCGGCGCGCGCAAGGTCAGCGGCAGCTTCCCCGGCAACGATCCGCTGGCGGCCCTCGATGCCCTCGGCGTGGTGGCCGGCTTCGAGCGCCATACCCTGCTGAGCCGGGTCACCCTGTTGCGCTGAAAATAATTTGAAAAAACAGGTGAGGTACTTCGCAACGACATCCGTGTAGTGAATGGAAGTGCGATTTATTCGCATACATCACGGTTCACTCACAGGTTCATCGGCATGAAGGCAAGGTCGGCGGTTCATAGCGTTTCACTGGGTTTGGCGGCGGGGCTGATGGTGCTGCCGGCGTTTGCCGCAGAGCAGGTCGAGCAGGTGTATCCGTTCGACGTGGCGGGCAAGCCGCTGCCCCAGGCCTTGGCCGACTTCAGCCGGATCACCGGGCTCAGCGTGGTCTACACCGTCGATCTGTCGAGCCTGAAGGCGCCGGCCCTGAACGGTCGTCTCGGCGCCGAAGCAGCCCTGCTGCGGCTGTTGCAGGGGTCCGGCTTCGGCTACCGCCGGGTCAATGCCCGTACCTTGACCCTGGAGCCGCTGGCGCAGGACGGCACCCTCAACCTGCAGGCCACCAGTATCGTCTCCCAGGCTGACGGCATCGGCAGCTATGCCCAGCCGCAGACCAGCTCGATCATGCGTGGCTCGGCGTCGAGCATGGAGATTCCCCAGGCCATCAACGTGGTGCCCGAGCAGGTGCTCAAGGACCAGACCCCGCGCAACCTCGACGATGCCCTGTACAACGTCAGCGGCATCACCCAGGGCAACAACTTCGGTGGCACTTCCGACACCGTGATGAAGCGCGGTTTCGGCGATAACCGCGACGGCTCGATCATGCGCGACGGCATGCCCATCGTGCAGGGTCGCAGCCTCAACGCCACCACCGAGCGGGTCGAAGTGCTCAAGGGCCCGGCCTCGTTGTTGTACGGCATCCAGGACCCGGGCGGGGTGATCAACGTGGTCAGCAAGCGCCCGCAACTGCAAAGCTACAACGCCCTCAACCTGCGCGGCTCGACCTACGGCGAAGGCAAGAACGGCAGCGGTGGCGGCCTCGACAGCACCGGCGCGCTGGGCGACAGCGGCCTGGCCTATCGCCTGGTGCTGGACCACGAGGACGAAGATTACTGGCGCAACTACGGCGTGCACCGCGAATCCCTGGTGGCCCCGTCCCTGGCCTGGTACGGCGAGAACACCCAGGTGCAACTGGCCTATGAGCACCGCGAATTCCTCTACCCGTTCGACCGCGGCACTGCCATCGACCCGAACACCAACCGCCCCCTGAACATCCCCGCCGAGCGCCGTCTCGACGAGCCGTTCAACGACATGGAAGGGCGCTCCGACCTGTATCGCCTGGAAGTCGATCACCAGTTCTCGGATGACTGGAAGGCCCACTTCGGCTACAGCTTCAACCGCGAAACCTACGACGCCAGCCAGGTCCGCGTGACCGGCGTAAACGCCGCACGCGGCACCCTGACCCGCAGCATCGACGGCACCCACGGTTCGTTGAGCACCGACCGTTTCGCCACCCTGAGCTTCGACGGCAAGGTGCAGGTCGCAGGCTTCCAGAATGACCTGCTGTTCGGTATCGACAGCGAGTACCGCAAGATCTACCGCTCCGACCTGATCCGCCAGGCCAGCCGCAGCACGTTCAGCTACCTCAACCCGGTGTATGGCCGCGAGGTCGAGGGCAGCACCGTGCGCGCCAGCGACAGCGCCCAGACCGACAAGCTGCGCAACGACGCGCTGTTCTTCCAGGACTCGCTGCACCTCGACGAGCACTGGATCCTGGTGGCCGGCGCGCGCTGGCAGACCTACGACCAGTACGCCGGGCGCGGGCGGCCGTTCACGGCCAACACCGACAACAGCGACCAGGCCTGGGTGCCCCATGCCGGTGTGGTCTACAAGGTCGATGACACCCTGTCGCTGTACGGCAGCTACAGCGAATCCTTCAAGCCCAACTCCAGCATTGCGCCGCTGACCGGCGGCCTGGTGCTCGACTCTGCGATCGCGCCTGAAGAGGGCAAGTCCTGGGAGATTGGCGCCAAGCTGGACCTGCCGGGTTCGCTCAGCGCCACGGTCGCGCTGTTCGACATCACCAAGCGCAACGTGCTGGTGTCCAACTTCGACACCAGCACTGGCGACACGGTCTACAGCGCGGCGGGCGAGGTGAAATCCCGTGGCCTGGAGATGGATGTCAGCGGCCAGTTGAGCGAGCGCTGGAGCCTGATCGGCAGCTATGCCTACACCGACGCGGAAGTGACCAAGGACCCGGACTACAAGGGCAATCGCCTGCAGAACGTGGCCAGGCACAGTGGTTCGTTGTCGGCGGTGTATGACTTCGGCAGCGTGCTGGGTGGCGACCGCCTGCGCATGGGCGCCGGGGCGCGGTATGTGGGTGAGCGGGCGGGCAACCCGGTGAACGACTTCGACCTGCCGTCGTACACCGTCGCGGATGCCTTTGCCAGCTACGAGACCAGGCTGGACGAGCACAAAGTCCGCTTGCAGCTCAACGTGAAGAACCTGTTCGACAAGACCTACTACACCTCGGCGGTGAACCGGTACTTCGTGGCGATCGGGGATTCGCGGCAGGTCAGCCTTTCGAGCACCCTGGAGTTCTGATTTCCCTGTTGTTCTCTCGGGCCTGATCGCGGGTGAACCCG
>DQAA01000533.1:0-1919 GCA_003523465.1 Pseudomonas sp. | reverse complement strand
AGGACACATCATGATTACCGGCTCAGCGCCATTCTGTAGGCCCCCGGAGTCGCCCCCAATGCCTGCCTGAACCGGTTGCTGAAATGACTGGCACTGGCAAACCCGCACATCAGTGCCACCTCGCCCAGCGGCAGGTCCCCGCCGGCCAGCAGCTCCCGGGCCTTGGCCAGGCGCCGTGCCAGCAGATACTGATGCGGCGGCAGCCCGAAGCTTTCGCGGAACATCCGCGCAAAGGGGTACTCCGACAAACTGCACAACCCCGCCAGCTCACCCAACCCGATGGACTCGTCCAGGTGCCCGTCGATGTAGTCCAGCAACTGCCGGCGCTGGTGCGGGGCCAGTCCGCCTTTCAGGCGCAACCCTTCACGCATCCCCACCTGGCTGAGGATCGCGTGGCTCAGGATCTCGTGGGCCAGGCTGCTGGTCAGCAGACGCTCACCCGGCTCTTCCCAGTTCAGTGCGATCAACTGCCGAAAGCGCTGCGCCTGCCGGGCATCCTCGACGAAATCCGCTTCGCGCAACTGCAACTCACGGGGCTCGCGGTCGAGCAGGGTGACGCAGCCGAGGGCGAACTGCTCCTCGCTGATATACAGATGCGCCAGGCGGATGCTGCCGTTGACGATCCAGTTCGACACGCAACCTGCCGGCATCACGCAGAGCTTGTCCGGCGACCCTTTGCGCTCGGGCTGGCCACGGCGAAAGGTACCGGTGCCGTCGGCGATGTAGCAGGACAGGGTGTGGTGGCTGGGCGCCTCGTAGTCCCGCGCGTCATGCCGGTTGCTCCACAACGCCGCAGCCATGCCCTCGCCCAGCAGCGCGCTGGTTTCCAGGCGGGCATGGGGCGAAGCATTCATGGACTTGAACACTTGCAGTTGGTCGAGCGCGGTCATGATGGCTACCTCCGACGCCATCCTACGCCGTGGGCATTGGTCTGACAGCCCGCTAGCCGACAAAAGCGCAAGTTTGTGCAAGCGGCCTGCCCAGTCTGAGCCGGAGACTGAAGGCCATCGTAGGAGTCTTCGCCATGAACCTGTCGCTGTATCTGCTCACCGTCCTGATCTGGGGCACTACCTGGATCGCCCTGAAACTGCAACTCGGGGTGGTCGCCATTCCGGTGTCCATCGTCTATCGCTTCGCCCTGGCGGCGCTGGTGCTGTTCGCCTTCCTCCTGCTCAGCCGCAAGCTGCAACCGATGAACCGGCGCGGGCACCTGGTCTGCGTGGCTCAGGGGCTGTGCCTGTTCTGTTTGAACTTCATGTGTTTCCTCACCGCCAGCCAGTGGGTGACCACCGGGCTGATCGCCGTGGTGTTTTCCACCGCGACCCTGTGGAACGCGCTGAATGCGCGGGTGTTCTTCGGGCAGAAGATCGCGGCCAACGTGCTGCTGGGCGGGGCGCTTGGGCTAGGCGGGCTGGGGTTGCTGTTCTGGCCGGAGCTGGCGGGGCAGGGCGCCAGCCATGAAACCTTGATGGGGCTGGGCCTGGCGCTGGCCGGGACGCTGTGTTTCTCGGCGGGAAACATGTTGTCCAGCGTGCAGCAGAAGTCCGGTTTGAAGCCGATGACCACCAATGCCTGGGGCATGTTGTATGGCGCATCGATGCTGGCGGGGTATTGCCTGGTCAGCGGGGTGCCGTTCGCCATGGACTGGAGCGGGCAGTATGTGGGGTCGCTGCTGTACCTGGTGATTCCGGGGTCGGTGATCGGCTTTACCGCCTACCTGACCCTGGTCGGGCGCATGGGGCCGGAGCGGGCGGCGTATTGCACCGTGCTGTTCCCGCTGGTGGCGCTGAATGTGTCGGCGGTGGTGGAGGGTTACCAGTGGACGGCGCCGGCCCTGGTCGGGCTGGTGCTGGTGATGCTGGGGAATGTGCTGGTGTTCAGGAAGCCCAAGGCCAAGGTGGTGAATGCCGAGGCGGTGT
>DQAA01000125.1 GCA_003523465.1 Pseudomonas sp. | reverse complement strand
CGACTCCGGCTGGAAAAAACACACAGCGGGGAGTTTTACCCCATTCGGGAGCAATGGGACAGTGGCGATTGTCTGGGAAATCAGGGGATTAGCGCAGAGTATTGAGAATCGTCGCCTGCATCAGGAACATCGTCTAGCAGCCATTCGATACATAGCATTATGCCAGCGACGAAAGTGAGCAAACCCAGTAATCTGCGCTCCATTCCAAGACAGCCAAGGACGTTTTGCATTGAACACACTGATTCGCCTCTCCCGCCTTGCCTCCGTGGCACTAGGCCTGGTCGTTCTGGCTGGTTGCGCCACCCAGGAAGACCCATTGCAAAAACAGGCCGATGCCATGGTGGCGCAAATCAACGCCAAGATCCGCGATGAAGTAGATGCCGACTTCAAGCAGATGATTCGGGAGAAGGAGGCTGTTCGCGACGCCGTATCTGGCAACATGTACAACACCACTACCCAGGCCATCGTCGGCGTGGCCATGCTCGAAGTAACTTTCGATCGCCAAGGGCGTGCCACAAAATGCGAAATAATTCCGCCGGACCAACGCCTGCTGGATATGGTCCCCTTCAAGACTCCGCACTCCGATCCACAACAGTTCACTGAGTACCTGAAGCAACAATGTCTGGACACCATTTTTCCCGCGTTTCCCGAAGAGCAGTATTCAGCAGAAGGCCTGTTGACCAAGAGCGTCCCGGTGGCTGCTGACTTCAATGCAGAGAAATCGCGGGAAATGCTGAGCAACAACGCGCAGTCCGAGTTCTTCCGCAAACAACTGTTGCGTGGCGAGAAATTCGACAGTGTCGGCGTGGTGCAAGCCTCCTATCGTGCCAATGCGCAGGGCAAGCTCACCGCGTGCGGGATCAACCTGGTTCCACTCCCCTCGCGCCGCAATGACTTCGTGCTTGACCCAGCCTTGCAAGAACGGCTCATGAACCGCTGCAAGACGATCAATGTTCGCCAGATGCCTGGCTTCTCGGCGAACAACGCACAGTCCCAGACGCAAGAAGCCTTCATGAAATACACACCATGGAACGCTGTAAAAGAGTGATTGCGTAATGAAAAAGCCCCGCCAGTGATGGCGGGGCTTTTTCATTACCTATGTCCCACTCCAGTGAGGGAACTGCGAGCCATCAGGCGATGGCCTTGTCCACCAGTTCCTGCGCCTCGGCCACCAGACGCTGCAGGTGCGCATCGTCGATAAAGCTCTCGGCGTAGATCTTGTAGATGTCCTCGGTACCCGACGGCCGCGCGGCGNNACTTTCAAACCACCGATAGCCTGGTCGTTGCCCGGCGCATGGCTGAGGATCTGCTGGATCGGCTCGCCGGCCAGCTCGGTGGACTTGACCTGTTCCGGTGCCAGCTTGCTCAGCAGCGCTTTCTGCTGCGGGTTGGCCTTGGCCTCGACACGGGTGGCGAACGGTTCGCCCAGCTCGGCGGTGAGCGCTGCATAGGCTTCGGCCGGGTTGCGACCGGTGCGGGCGGTCATTTCGGCGGCCAGCAGGGCCGGGATCAGGCCGTCCTTGTCGGTGGCCCAGACGCTGCCATCCAGACGCAGGAAGGACGCACCGGCGCTCTCCTCGCCACCAAAGCCCAGGGAGCCGTCGAACAGGCCATCGGCGAAGAACTTGAAGCCCACCGGCACTTCATACAGGCGACGGCCTAGGCGCGCAGTGACGCGGTCGATCAGGCCGCTGCTGACCACGGTCTTGCCCACGGCGGCATCGGCGCGCCATTGCGGACGGTTGCGGAACAGGTAGTCGATGGCCACTGCCAGGTAGTTGTTTGGCGCCAGCAGGCCCGACGACGTGACGATACCGTGGCGGTCGTGGTCCGGGTCGCAGGCGAAGGCCACGTCGAAACGCTCGCGCAGGCCGATCAGGCCCTGCATGGCGTACGGCGAGGACGGGTCCATGCGGATCTGGCCGTCCCAGTCGACGGACATGAAGCGGAAGGTCGGATCGACCTCGGTGTTGACCACTTCCAGGTTGAGCTTGTAGTGCTCGGCGATGGCCGACCAGTAGCGCACCCCGGCGCCGCCCAGCGGATCGACGCCCAGGCGCAGGTTGGCGCTGCGGATGACGTCGAAGTCGATGACGTTGGCCAGGTCGGCGACGTAGGTGCCGACATAGTCATGGCGATGGGTGGTGGAGGCCTTCAGCGCCTGCTCGTACGGCATGCGCTTGATGCCCTTGAGGCCGTCGGCCAGCAGTTCATTGGCCTTGGCCTCGATCCATTTGGTCACATGGCTGTCGGCCGGACCGCCGTTGGGCGGGTTGTACTTGAAGCCACCGCTTTGCGGCGGGTTGTGCGACGGGGTGATGACGATGCCGTCGGCCAGGCCCGAGGTACGACCACGGTTGTAGCAGAGGATGGCGTGGGAAACGGCCGGGGTCGGGGTGTATTCGTCGTCCTTGGACAGCATCACCTCGACGCCGTTGGCCGCCAGCACTTCCAGGGCGCTGGCCGCGGCCGGGGTCGACAGGGCGTGGGTGTCGGCGCCGATGAACAGCGGGCCGTCGATGCCCTGGGCCTGGCGGTACAGACAGATGGCCTGGCTGATGGCAAGGACGTGCTGCTCGTTGAAACTCAGGTCCAGGGAACTGCCGCGATGCCCGGAGGTACCGAAAGCGACACGCTGGGCNNTGGGTCGCGATGCTGGCATCCGGCTGGCCGGTGTAATAGGCGGTCAACAGGCGCGGGATATCGACCAGGATGGAGGCCGGAGCCGGTTTGCCCGCCAGAGGACTGAGCTTCATGCAAAACCTCAAGAATGGAATATCAGGGTGATGAAAACACGACAGTTTACTGGCACTTCGACTGTCTGGCGACGAGGAAAATTCCTACGCACTTTCAATCCCTTGAAGGCGCCCACCAAGAAGGGAACATTCGCTGGATCCGGGCTTCGGCGAAACGGTCATCGATCAGCATCACCATGCCACGATCCTCGGTCCCCCGAATCACGCGTCCGGCTGCCTGGATCACCTTGCGCACCCCAGGGTAGAGATAGGTGTAGTCGAAGCCGGAGCTGAACAAGGCGCCCATGCGCTGCTTGAGCTGTTCATTGACCGGGTTGACCTGGGGCAGGCCAAGGGTGGCGATGAACGCGCCGATCAGCCGGGTACCGGGCAGGTCCACACCCTCGGCAAAGGCGCCGCCAAGCACGGCGAAACCGACGCCCTGCCCGCCTTCGACGAACCGGTCGAGAAAGGCCTGGCGCTGCCCCTCATCCATTCCCGAAGACTGCGCCCATTGCTCGATGGCCGGGTAGCGCTCGGCNNAAGAACGCCAGGTAGTTGCCCGGCTGCTCGCGGTATTGCCCGGCGATCAACTCGACGATAGGCGCCAGCGACGCCTGGCGATGCTGGTAGCGGGTCGAGACCTCGCTGACGATGCGCACCCGCAACTGCTCGGCACTGAAAGGCGACTGCACCTCCAGCCAGGCGGTGTCGGCAGGCATGCCCAGCAGGTCGGCGTAGAAGTGGCGCGGATTGAGGGTCGCGGAAAACAGCGTGA
>DQAA01000415.1:2660-2924 GCA_003523465.1 Pseudomonas sp. | reverse complement strand
CCACCTCCAACTGCCCGCCACTGGGCACCAGGTGCCCGGCCAGGGCGCCGAGCAAGGTGGACTTGCCGCAACCGGACGGCCCGAGGATGCACACGAACTCCCCGGGCTCGATGGCGAAGTCCAGCGCCTGCACCGCCTCGAAGGCCTGGCTACCCTGCCCCAGGCGGATGGACACGCCACGGGCATCGATCCGCCCCGGCTCCGGGGCCTGTTGATAACTGCTCATCACGACGCCCTCCGCACGCGATACCAGGGCGTCGCCAG
>DQAA01000415.1:0-2643 GCA_003523465.1 Pseudomonas sp. | reverse complement strand
CCGGGTAGTTCTGCAAGGTGTAGGACTCCCAGGTGTAGTAACCGATGCCGAACTGCCCGGAGATCATCTCGGCGGTGACCAGGCAGAACCACGAGGTGCCCATGCCGATGGCAAGGCCGGTGAAGATGCTCGGCAGCGCGCCGGGCAGCACCACTTCGCGCAGGATGTCGAAGCGCCCGGCGCCAAGGCTGCGGGCCGAGGCCACCAGGCGCGGGTCCACTGCCTCGACGCCATGCACGGCATTGAGCAGCACCGGGAACAGCGCACCGGTGAAGGTGATGAAGACCATCGACAGCTCGGACGACGGGAACATCAGGATCGCCAGCGGAATCCACGCCACCGCTGGAATCGGCCGCAGCACTTCCAGCGGTGGCAGCAAGGTGTCCTCGGCCCATTGCGAGCGGCCGATCAGCAGGCCGAGGCCAACACCGAGCACCGCCGCCAACAAGTAGCCAGCGAATACCCGCGACAGGCTGCTGGTGAGGTGGGCGACCAGGGTGCTGGAGGTGAACAATTGCCAGGCCGCGTCGAGCACGGCCTTGGGCGTGGGGACATAAGTGAAGGTGAACAGGCCGAAGTTCAGCTTGGCGCTGGCCGCGACCTGCCAGAACAGCAGGCAGGCCAGCAGCGACAGCAGCCGCACCGGCCAGCGCTTGAAGGTGCTCGTCATGCAGGGTCTCCTGGGTCAGGCCCCTTGCGGGGACTACCGATCAGCGCTGGGCGATCAGCGCTGTGCCACCAGCTTGCGGCTGGCATCGACGAAGTCCACGGCCTCGCCACCGTGGGCCTTGGCGTACTGCTCGGCCTGGTCCTTGAGCAGGAAGGCGGCGAGTTCGCCCTGGCCGTTGCGCACGAACCAGGCCTGGTTGGCCAGCAGCTTGATCCCGCTGTCCGCCGCCTGGGCGTAGATGGCGCGGATGTCCTTGCCCTCCTGCTCCAGTTGGGCCAGTGCGGTCAGCGCCGCTTCCGGCGAGGCGTAGTGGCGGACCTTGTCCTCGCCGCGCACCCAGATCTGCGCCAGGCGGCTGAAGTCGGTGATCGGCTTGCCGGTCGCCGCGTCGTTGGCCTTGAGCGGCAGCGGCGCGTAGTTCTTCAGGGCGACGTCGTAGTCCTGCCCGGCCTGCTTGAAGGCGGCGCGGATGTACTGGTCGTCGATGAACTTGTCGGTGTCGAGGCCGCGGTCGGTCTTCTTCAGCAACTTGAGGGTGTCGATGGAAGTGGCGACGGCCTGGCGGTACTCGGGTTTCCAGGTCAGGTCGCGGGTCTGCAGGCCGAGGGGACCGTGGAACAGGTAGTTCACCTCGGCCTCGATGCCGGTGACTTTCTCGATCAGCTCGCTGTACTTCTCGGGCTCGGCGGCGATCAGGCGGTCGGCTTCGAGGCTGGCGCGCAGGTAGGCGGTGACCACTTCCGGGTACTTCTTCGCGTACTCCGAATCGACCAGCGCTCCGTGGAAGGTCGGTGCGTTGGCCTGGGCGCCGTCGTAGATCTTGCGGGCGAAGCCGCGGTTGGGGAACAGCTCGGCGAACGGCACGAAGTCGGCATGGGCTTCAATGCGGTTGCTGCGCAGGGCGGAGCCGGCGATTTCCGGGGCCTGGGCGATGATTCGCACGTCTTTCTGCGGGTCCCAGCCCTGGGCGGCGATGGCGCGCAGGAGCATGCCGTGGGCGGTGGAGGCGAAGGGCACGGAGATGGTCTTGCCCTTCAGCTCGGCCAGGGACTGCACGCTGGACGCCGCCGGCACCACGATGCCATTGCCGCTACCGTGCACGCTGCCGGACAGCACGCTGATGAACAGGCTGCGCTTGCCGGCGTCGAGGTGGGCGACGCCGTTGAACGAGCCGGGGAAGTCGGCCATGGCGCCGAAGTCCAGCTTGCCGGCGACCATCTCGTTGGTCAGCGGGGCGCCGCTGGTGAAGTTCTTCCATTCGATCTGGTACTGGGCGTCCTTGTACTTGCCGTCGTGGGGCAGGTACTTGTCGAGCAGGCCCAGTTCGCGGATCAGCAGGCCGCCGGTGGCGCAGTTGATGGTGGTGTCCTGGGTGCCGATGGCGACACGGATGGTCTCGGCCTGGGCATTGAGCCCGGCGATCGCCAGCGCGAGGCCGGCCACGGTTGTTGCAAGGCGCATGGTGTTTCCCCTCGAATCATTTAGGTATTGGAATCGTCTCCGCCACCAGGCTGGGTGGTGGGAAACGAGGGGGTCGGGTCAGGCGTCCGGTGGTTCTCCGGATGGCGTGTTGCTTGAGTTCTTGAATCAGCGCAGCAGGTAAGGGATCTCGACCTTTACCGCGCCGGTGGGGCAGTCTTTTTCGCAGGGCATGCAGTACCAGCACTCGTCGAACGCCATGTAGGCCTTCTGGGTTGCCGGATTGATCGCCAGCAGGTCCATGGGGCAGACCTCGACGCAGACGGTGCAGCCTTTCTCGGCGATGCACTTGTCCTCGTCGATGGTCACCGGGGCGCTGCTGCGGAAGAAGATGTCCTGGGCTTGATAGGCCATTTCACGGTGTCCTTGGAGCCTGTGGCTCTCTTTATCTGTGGCTGACAATTAAGCTTGTGGTGTGGCTGATGGCCTCATCGCTGGCAAGCCAGCTCCCACAGGTTTAGCGCTGCCTTTGAGGGTAGTGGTAATCCTGTGGG
>DQAA01000306.1 GCA_003523465.1 Pseudomonas sp. | reverse complement strand
CTTCGCCGACGGCCAGGACCAGGGTGGCGGTTTTCAAGGATGCTGCGGCTACGCTTTTTACAACCAATTCCATGTCAGGGTCCCCGAATGAACTGTCAGTGCGCTGCTTGGGCTTTGCCTGGCGAGCGCTCGAAGCGACCTGGCCGCCCGTGACGGACCAGACGAAAAGCCGCCAGTGTGAGCCCGGTGCGGCGCCGCTGACAACCCCGTTTTCAAGCATTGCGCGGTGTGAAGTGACAGGCAGGTGCAATCACAGGATAATGCGCGCACTTCGAAGTCCGGGTGCATTGACGCACCGGCAACTATCTTGTTGGTTGCAACGTTTTCCTTGTTTGGCTGTCCGAGCCTGACAACCCAGGAGTGGCTGGTTTGATCGTCTTCCGTTATCTGTCCCGCGAGGTCCTGGTGACCTTGAGTGCCGTCAGCGCCGTGCTGCTGGTCATCATCATGAGCGGGCGCTTCATCAAATACCTGGCCCAGGCCGCGCAAGGCATGCTCGATCCGGGCGTGCTGTTCCTGATCATGGGCTATCGCCTGCCGGGCTTCCTGCAGCTGATCCTGCCGCTGGGCCTGTTCCTCGGGATCCTGCTCGCCTATGGTCGCCTGTATCTGGAAAGCGAAATGACCGTGCTTTCCGCTACCGGCATGAGCCAGCAGCGCCTGCTGCGCATCACCATGGTTCCGGCCACGCTGGTGGCGCTGCTCGTCGCCTGGCTGAGCCTGGGCCTGGCGCCCCAGGGCGTGGCCCAGGTCGCGCAGATCATCAATCAGCAGGATGCCCTGACCGAATTCGACACCCTGGTGCCGGGTCGCTTCCAGACCCTGCGCGATGGCACCCGGGTGACCTACACCGAGCAGCTGTCCAATGACCGCTCCAACCTCGCCGGTGTGTTCATTTCCGAGAAGCGCTTGTCCACCGACAAGAGCAAGGACCGCGGCATCAGCGTGCTGGTGGCCGAGAAAGGTCGCCAGGAAGTCCAGGCCGACGGCAACCGCTACCTGATCCTGGAAAACGGCTACCGCTACGACGGCAATCCGGGCCAGGCCGATTACCGCGCGATCAAGTACGACACCTACGGCGTGCTCCTGCCCAAGCCGGAAGTCAGCCAGGACATCACCGAGCGCGAGGCGATTCCCACCTCCGAACTGTTCAAGAGCGATGCACCGCGCGAACGTGCCGAGCTGGAGTGGCGTATCTCGCTGCCGCTGCTGGTGTTCATCGTGACCTTGATGGCGGTGCCGCTGTCGCGGGTCAATCCGCGCCAGGGCCGTTTCCTCAAGCTGCTGCCGGCGATCCTTCTGTATATGGCTTACCTGACGATTCTGATTGCCGCCCGCGGCGCCCTGGAGAAGGGCAAGATCCCGCTTTCCGTGGGTCTGTGGCCGGTTCACCTGTTGTTCCTGCTGATCGGCCTGGGCTTGATGTACTGGGAGCCGCTGCGCCTGAAGATGCGTGCCCGCGCTGCGGAGGTGACCCGTGCATAAGCTCGACGGTTACATCGGCAAAAGCGTGTTCATGGCGATTCTCGCCGTGCTCGGCATCATTCTCGGCCTGGCGTCGCTGTTCGCCTTCATCGACGAGATGGGCGATATCAGCGAGACCTACACGCTGTGGAATGCCAGCGAGTTCGTCCTGCTCACCGCACCACGTCGCCTTTACGACATGCTGCCGATGGCGGGCCTGATCGGTTGCCTGATCGGCCTTGGCAGCCTGGCCAGCAACAGCGAACTGACCATCATGCGTGCCGCTGGTGTGTCCATCGGCCGTATCGTCTGGGCGGTGATGAAGCCGATGCTGGTGCTGATGCTGGCCGGCGTGCTGATCGGCGAGTACGTGGCGCCGGTCACCGAGAACCAGGCCCAGGCCGACCGTTCCCTGGCCCAGGGCGGCGGTGAGGCGCAGACCTCCAAGCGCGGCCTGTGGCATCGCCAGGGCGAGGAGTTCGTGCATATCAACACTGTGCAGCCGAACGGCTTGATGCTGGGCGTGACCCGCTATCACTTCGATACCGAGCGGCACATGCAGTCCTCCAGCTTCGCCCGTCGTGCGCAGTACAAGGAGGATCACTGGCTGCTTACCGACGTCACCACCACCCTGTTCCGTGGCGATCACACCGAAGTGGTGAAAACCGCCGAAGAGCGCTGGGATGTGGCGTTGACCCCGCAATTGCTGAACACCGTGGTCATGGCACCAGAGTCGCTGTCGATTACCGGCCTGTGGGATTACATCCACTACCTGTCCGACCAGGGCCTGAACAATGAGCGTTACTGGCTGGCGTTCTGGACCAAGGTCCTGCAGCCACTGGTGACCGCCGCGCTGGTGCTGATGGCGATCTCCTTCATCTTCGGCCCGCTGCGTTCGGTGACCCTCGGCCAGCGCGTGTTCACCGGTGTGCTGGTGGGCTTCGTGTTCCGTATTGCCCAGGACCTGCTNNTTCGGTTTCCCGCCGTTGCTGGCGGTGCTGCTGCCGGCAGCGATCTGTGCGCTGGCGGGTGTGTGGTTGTTGCGACGGGCGGGTTGACCGTTTTCTCGCAGGTGTAAAAAAGCCGACCCTTGGGTCGGCTTTTTTGTGTCCGTCATTTCTTGCGCTTGGGGATCCGCACCAGCTGGGTTTCGGAATACATGTCGTGCCAGCTGCGTTTCTGCTTGTCCACCAGCACCCAGAAGAATCCAAGGCCCAGGCACAGCCAGGAGGCGATCGAGACCACGAAACGCAGCAACGCCTGCCACAGGCTGATGGCGCTGCCATCGGCGTTCTGCACCCGCACGCCCCAGACCTGCATGCCCAGGGTCTGGCCGCCATGGGTCCAGAACTTGGCGAAGAAACCGAACAGGGCGAAGAGCAGCACGGTGGAGAGCAGGGGGTCGCCGTCGAGGGCGCCGGCTTCGGTCATGGTACGCATCTGTGTCTCGCCGATGATTGCCATCTGGATCATCTTGTAGACCAGCGTGGTAACCATCAGCAGGGCGGTGCAGAGCAGGAAGTCATAGAACATCGCCGCGAAACGGCGGCCCAGTCCGACAACCGGGAAATCACCCTGCGGCTGGAGCAGTTGTTTGGACATGCGGTGAAGCTCCTCGCGCAAAAGCGTGCATTCTACGGAATTGCGCGCAAAAAAAAGCCCCTGTCATTGACAGGGGCTTTTCAGGATCGGCGAAGAATCAGCCTTCAGCCTGAACCTCATCAGCCTGCATGCCTTTCTGGCCTTGCACGGCGATGAAGGTCACTTTCTGGCCTTCTTTCAGGCTCTTGAAGCCGTTACCTTGAATAGCGCGGAAGTGTACGAACAGATCCGGACCGCTCTCAGGAGTGATGAAACCGAAACCCTTTTCGTCGTTAAACCACTTGACGGTACCGCTCTGACGTTGAGACATGTCTTATTTCCTTTGAAACTTGAATTGTGATGACAGCTTCTTTCATCGAAATGTAATGAAAGGGTACTGGGCTGGTTGCAGGAAAGTAAGAGACGTCGAACGGTGTGTAGCGAATCTCAGAATACTGTCCAGGTCCCGAATCAAGGCGACCTACGCAAACACAGTGCAACGACTCTACGCTAACCTTGCCGGGAAACACAAGCCCTGGAGACCGCTGGTTTTAGGCTTTTTGGGCGGCTATCGGCGGATCTTTACGCCCTTTTCCAGAGCCTCGTGCAACATCATGTTCGAAAGTGTGCAGGTGCGTTCGAAATGGAATATCCCGAACGCCCCCGGACACCTTCGACCTGCACTCAGCCGNNAGCCGCGGTAGTAACGCTGGGCCACGAACGGCATCTTGCTGACTTTCATCGCTACCCGTTTGCCGCGCACGATCGCCCAGACAGGCGTGTCCAGAATGGCGTGGGTATTGTCCAGATAACCCATGGCCACGGGTGCGCCGAGGGTCGGGCCGAAGCCGCCGCTGCACACCTGGCCGATCACGTTGCCGGCCTCGTCGACGATTTCCGCGCCTTCACGCACCGGCGTGCGTTCCTGGGGCA
>DQAA01000558.1:223-2848 GCA_003523465.1 Pseudomonas sp. | reverse complement strand
AGGTCACCACCATTCAGCAACCTGATACCCCTCGGGCCCCCGCAAACCCTTCGCTACACTGCCCGTCACCATCACGAGACACACAAGGCAGGCGCTATGCAGAACCGCATGATGATCACCGGCGCGGGCTCCGGACTGGGGCGCGAGATCGCCCTGCGCTGGGCGCGCGAGGGTTGGCAACTGGCGTTGAGCGATGTCAACGAGGAAGGCCTGAAACAGACCCTGGCCCTGGTTCGCGAAGCCGGCGGCAGCGGCTTCATCCAGCGCTGCGACGTTCGCGACTACAGCCAGCTGATGGCCCTGGCGCAGCAGTGCGAAGAGCAGTTCGGCGGGATCGACGTGATCGTCAACAACGCTGGCGTCGCCTCCGGCGGTTTCTTCGCGGAATTGTCCCTGGAAGACTGGGACTGGCAGATCGCAATCAACCTCATGGGCGTGGTCAAGGGCTGCAAGGCGTTCCTGCCGCTGCTGGAGCGCAGCAAGGGCCGGATCATCAATATCGCCTCGATGGCCGCGCTGATGCAGGGCCCGGCGATGAGCAACTACAACGTGGCCAAGGCCGGAGTGGTGGCGTTGTCGGAAAGCCTGCTGGTGGAATTGCGCCAGCTCGAAGTCGATGTGCATGTGGTCTGCCCGTCGTTCTTCCAGACCAACCTGCTGGACTCCTTCCGCGGCCCGACCCCGGCGATGAAGGCCCAGGTCGGCAAGCTCCTGGAAAGCTCGCCGATCAACGCGGCGGACATCGCCGAATACATCTACCAGCAGGTCGGCCAGGGCCAGTTCATGATCCTGCCCCACGAGCAGGGACGCATGGCCTGGCATCTCAAGCAGCATGACCCGCAGGCGCTCTACGACGAGATGGCCAGCATGGCGGAAAAGATGCGTGCAAAAGGCCGTCCTGGCCAATCCTGAGTCGTGTCATCGGGTATCCTCGGCGTTTTGCCAGTACCGGGGATACCTGTGGTCAATTACCTGCTGTTCTTCTTCGCCGCCGTGTTCGAGATCGCCGGTTGCTATGCCTTCTACATGTGGCTGCGGCTCGGCAAGAGCGCCTGGTGGATCGCCCCGGCGCTGCTCAGCCTGACCCTCTTCGCCCTTCTGCTGACCCGCGTCGAAGCGGCCTACGCCGGGCGCGCCTACGCCGCCTATGGCGGGATCTACATCGTCACCTCGCTGTTGTGGCTGGCCTTCGTCGAGAAAGGCCGGCCCTTGACCAGCGACTGGCTCGGCGCGCTGCTTTGTGTGGTGGGCGCGACGGTGATTCTGCTGGGCCCGCGGCTACAGAGCGGTAGCTGAATCTGTAGGAAGTTTCAGTAGGTTGCGTCTGATGAATAAGTAGGACGGGTCTATTTGCCGATCAGACCATTGAAGTGGACTACGCCGACGGCCAGTCTCCGAATTCCCTAGAAACGGAGGATTCGGGCATGTTGGTCATAGGACGCGAGATAGGCGAGGTCATCAACATTGGCAACGACATCAAGCTCAAGGTGATTTCCGTCGACGGCGGCACCGTGCGCTTCGGTATCAGCGCGCCGCGCAACGTGGAAGTCCATCGCGCCGAGATCTACCGGCGCCTGGCGGAGGAAGCGGAAAAGCAGAAGGCGGGCTGATCAGTCGAACAGCTCCTTGGGAATATCGTGTTTCGCCAGCAGTTGGCATTGCTGGCTGTCCATGTCGAAAAGGATGAACGCCTGGCCCTTGGCCAATGCCTGGCGCACCCGCAGGACACGGGTTTCCAGCGGGGTATCGTCGCCATTGTCGGTGCCGTCGCGGGTGACGAAGTCCTCGATCAGGCGGGTCAGGGTTTCGGCTTCGAGCTGGTCGTAGGGGATGAGCATGGGGGCCTGCCTTTGAATTGATGGCACATGCTACCTGCTTTGTTGCTCTTGAGGGCCCTATCGCCGGCAACGCCGGCTCCCACAGGTTCTGCAGCGACTCGGACCCTGTGGGAGCTGGCTTGNNTGCCAGCGATGAGGCCCTCAAAACCAATCAATCTCTCCGACCAAGCACCTCATCCACCGTCGGCACCCGGGTATCACTCTCCATCTGCGCATCATGCTCCAGCTGGTGGCTGAACCTTTCCAGCGAACTCCCCGCCGGGTGCGAATCCGCCGCGAACACCGGCGGGCTCAGCAGGTAGGCCCCCAACAACCGACTCAATGCCGCAAGGCTATCGATGTGGGTCCGCTCATAACCGTGAGTCGCGTCGCAGCCGAACGCCAGCAACGCCGTGCGGATGTCGTGTCCTGCGGTAATCGCCGAATGCGCATCGCTGAAGTAATAGCGGAACAGGTCCCGCCGCACCGGCAGGTTGTGCTCGTTGGCCAGGTGCAGCAGATGCCGCGACAGGTGGTAGTCATAAGGCCCCGAGGAGTCCTGCATCGCCACGCTGACCGCGTGCTCGCTGGAGTGCTGGCCCGGTGCGACCGGGGCGATGTCGATGCCGACGAATTCGCTGACATCCCAGGGCAGGGCGCCCGCCGCACCGGAGCCGGTTTCCTCGGTGATGGTGAACAGCGGGTGACAGTCGATCTCGGGCGTCCGCCCGCTTTGCACCACCGCCTTGAGCGCCGCCAGCAGCGCCGCGACGCCGGCCTTGTCGTCGAGGTGACGGGCGCTGATATG
>DQAA01000558.1:0-154 GCA_003523465.1 Pseudomonas sp. | reverse complement strand
CCAGGCGCAGTTCGATGTGTTCCCAACTCACCGGCATCTGGTCGATGGCGGTATTGAAGGCGTGACCGCTGGCCATCAGCGGCAACACGCTGCCGCGCAGCACGCCGGTGTCGGTGAACACGCTGACCCGGCTGCCCTCGGCGAAGCGGCTCGA
>DQAA01000649.1:5278-5466 GCA_003523465.1 Pseudomonas sp. | reverse complement strand
GTGGCCTGCGGGCTGGCGCTGCGGGGCTACAGCTGATGGGCGGGATCAATCTGCTGCCGTGGCGCGAGTGGCAGCGGCAACGGTCGATCCGGCGCTGGCAGGGGCTGTTGTGCGGCAGCCTGTTGCTGGGAGCGCTGCTGTCACTGCTCGCCGTCGTCCTGCTGGGGCAGCGTCTGGAGCGGCAGGAC
>DQAA01000649.1:0-5266 GCA_003523465.1 Pseudomonas sp. | reverse complement strand
CACGCTGCTGCGTGACCGTCTTGGCGACTTGCAGGCGCAATGGGATGAGCTGCAGGTGTTGCAGGTGCAACGCAATGCCGGTGGCGATCTGCTTTTGCGCTTGATGGCGATCATGCCGGCGGGTACTCGACTGGACGAGCTGCAACTGGTCGGCGGCGAACTGCGCCTGTCCGGNNGACGTGGCGCAACTCCTGCGCAATCTCACCCAGGCACCCGGGCTGGGCGCGCCGGACTTGCAGGAACTGGTGTCCTCGCCCACAGGTGAGCGCTTCCGTCTGCTGGTCAGTCTTCAGTCGACGGAGTCGTCATGAACCTTGCCTGGATCGATGATTTGGTGGACTGGCGCGTGCTGCTGCGTTGGTCATGGATGGCCAGGGGCGCCTTGCTGGTCTTGTGCCTGCTGCTGGTCCCGATGCTGTTCTACAGCTTCCACGTGGGCGGATTGCTGGAGGCGATCGAGCGAGCGGATGGCCGGCACGACGAGTTGCAGCATCAATGGCAGGTGCGCTCGGCAGAAGTGGACTCCCGGCCTGCGCACGAGGCACAGGCTGCCCTCCTGGAAGCCGACCTCCAGCGTGTTCGCCGGGCGCTTTTCGATGACGATGGCCTGGCGAGCCTGCTGCAGAGCCTTGCCCGCCTGGGGGTTGGCTTGTCCTTCGAGCAGGTCACGGTGCTGGAGCCTGAGCCGCGGACCAATCACGTCGAGTTGCCGTTGCACTTGCAGGTGTCGGGTGAATACCGCGCCTTGAAGCGCTTTCTCGCAGGCCTTGGCGGGCTGGATCAACTGGTGACGCTGCATGAACTGCAACTGGCCGCAGCGGAGGACGGGCTCTCCGACGTGTTGCGCCTGAGCCTGCGCCTTCAGGCGTACCGCGCGATCCAGTCGACGGTGGTGCTGGCCTCGTCGACGCCGTCATCCGTGCAGCCGCACAATCCATTCGAGGCGCTTGCAGCCACCGCGGTCGATCTGTCGCTGGATCAGGCGCGGATGGTCGGGTACCTGCGTGATCGGCAGGGGCGGGCGGCGCTGGTTCGTCTTGGGGCGACCGTGCACTTGCTGCGCGAAGGCGACCGTTTTGGCGACGGTCAGGTCGTGGCAATAGAAGAGGGGCGCGTCGAATTGCAGGGCGTTTCGGCAGTGATTCCTCGGGTGCTGACGCTCTTTAAAGGATAGGAAGGAGAGGTAGATGAACAGGATGTTCAAATCATGGGTGCTGGGCCTGATGCTGCTTTCACCCTGGGCCGGTGCGATTCCGGCCCCCGCAGGGCATGCCGGCAAGCCGCTGTCGCTGAATTTCCAGAATGTCGAGGTCAGGGCGGTGCTGCAGGTGCTGGCTGACTTCGTCGGCGCCAATCTGGTGGTAAGCGATGAGGTGAGTGGCAATGTCACCCTGCGCTTGCACGAAGTGCCCTGGGAGCAGGCGCTGGACACGGTGCTGCGTAGCAAGGGGTTGGGCAGGCGACTGGAAGGGAATGTGCTGCTGGTGGCGCCGTTGGCGGAACTGGAGAATGCCGGGCGTCCCGTCTCCGCGTTCAGGGAGCAGGCGTTGCTCAGGGTCAACCATGCACGGGCGGCTGACCTCGCTGCCTTGCTCCTGCCATTGCTGGAGGTCCAGTCCGGTGAAGAGCCCTGGGGCGCGATCGGTGTCGACGAACGCACCAATACCCTGATCACCAGCCAGCAGCCGCAGCGGCTCGACACCTTGCGCCGTCTGCTGGTGCAGCTGGACGTGCCGGTTCGCCAGGTCCTCATCGAGGCGCGGATAGTCGAGGTCAACGTCGATTACGAGCGCGGCCTGGGCGTGCGCTGGGGTGGCGCGCTGGGCGGTGGGCGTCTGAGGACGGCAGGTCTTGGGGCCGAGACGCCAACCTTCGTGGATCTTGGCCTTGATCGTCCCGCAGCGGGTATCGGCTTCGGCCTGCTCGGCGACAGCGGGCTGCTCGACCTGGAACTCAGCGCCATGGAGAAGTCCGGCAATGGCGAGATCATTTCCCAGCCCAAGGTGCTCACCGCCGACAACGAAACCGCACGTATCCTCAGGGGCTCCGAGGTGCCTTACCAGGAGTCCGGTGCCAACGGCACCACCTCGATCACCTTCCGTGAAGCGTCGCTGTCGCTGGAGGTTACTCCGCAGATCATGCCGGGCGGTGCGGTGAGCATGCAGGTCAAGGTGACCAAGGATGAGCCGGACTACCTGAATATCCAGGGCACGGTGCCGCCGATTCGCAAAAACGAGGTCAACGCCCGGGTCCGGGTGGGTGATGGCCAGACCATCGTGATCGGCGGCGTCTATTCGACGAGTAAAAGTAATGTGGTGGATAAGGTGCCATTTTTCAGCGATGTGCCGTATGTTGGGCGGCTGTTTCGTCGCTCTACCGTCCAAGAGAAAAAATCCGAGCTGTTGGTCTTCCTGACTCCGCGTATCATGAATGACCAGGCGATTGCTGTGAGTCATTGATTCTGTGCGAAATTTGATACTTGTTGGGCCGATGGGTGCTGGCAAAAGCACCATCGGCCGCCTGCTGGCCAAAGAGCTGCGCCTGCCTTTCAAGGATTCCGATAAGGAAATTGAATTGCGCACGGGCGCTAATATTCCATGGATCTTCGATAAGGAAGGCGAGCCTGGCTTTCGCGATCGCGAGCAGGCCATGATCGCCGAGCTTTGTGGTGCCGATGGCGTGGTCCTGGCCACCGGTGGCGGCGCGGTGATGCGCGATGCCAACCGCAAGGCGCTGCACGAGGGCGGCCGGGTCATCTACCTGCATGCTTCGGTGGAGCAGCAGGTGGGGCGTACCGCCCGCGATCGCAACCGTCCGCTGTTGCGCACCGCCAATCCCGAGGAAACCCTGCGCAACCTGCTGGCGCTGCGTGATCCGCTGTACCGGGAAATCGCCGATCTGGTGGTGGAAACCGACGAGCGGCCGCCGCGCATGGTGGTGCTGGATATTCTCGAGCGCTTGCAGAAGTTGCCGCCCCGCTGACGCATGACTATCCTCGGCGACCAGTCATGCCCTGGCAGGGCACTTTGTTATCACGCGGGCCGACCTTCCAGGCCCGCGTCTTCGTTCTTTGTGGGGATACATGCAGACACTTAAGGTCGAACTGGGCGAGCGCAGCTACCCGATCTACATCGGTGAAGGGTTGCTGGAACAAGCTGAACTGCTGGCGCCGCATATTGCCGGTCGGCAGGTTGCCATCGTTTCCAACGAGACCGTCGCGCCCCTGTACCTTGAGCGCCTCACCCAGACCCTGGGAGCCTACAAGGTGCTGCCGGTGGTGCTGCCGGATGGCGAGGCCTACAAGAACTGGGAAACCCTGCAACTGATCTTCGATGCGTTGCTCACCGCACGGCATGACCGCCGCACCACCGTCGTCGCCCTTGGCGGCGGTGTCATCGGCGACATGGCCGGCTTCGCCGCCGCCTGCTACCAGCGCGGCGTCGACTTTATCCAGGTGCCGACCACCCTGCTGTCCCAGGTCGATTCCTCGGTCGGCGGCAAGACCGGCATCAACCACCCCCTCGGCAAGAACATGGTCGGCGCCTTCTACCAGCCCAATGCGGTGCTGATCGATACTGCCAGCCTGCGCACCCTGCCGCCGCGCGAACTGTCCGCCGGCCTTGCCGAAGTGATCAAGTACGGCCTGATCTGCGACGAGCCGTTCCTGGGCTGGCTGGAGGACAACGTCGACGCCCTGCGCAACCTCGATGGCGTGGCCCTGACCGAAGCGATCCGTCGCTCCTGCGCGGCCAAGGCAGCGGTCGTGGGCGCCGACGAGCGTGAGTCCGGGGTGCGCGCTACCCTGAACCTGGGTCACACCTTCGGCCACGCGATCGAAACGCAGATGGGCTATGGTGTCTGGCTTCACGGCGAGGCGGTTGCGGCAGGTACGGTCATGGCCCTGGAAATGTCCATGCGCCTCGGCTGGATCAGCCAGCAGGATCGCGATCGCGGCATCCGCCTGATGCAGCGCGCCGGTCTGCCCGTGGTACCGCCGCAAGACATGACGCCGGCGCAGTTCATGCAGCACATGTCGGTAGACAAGAAAGTACTCGATGGTCGTTTGCGTCTGGTCCTGCTGAGCAAGCTGGGCGAGGCGGTGGTCACCGACGACTACCCGCAAGAGATTCTTCAGGACACGCTGGCGGCGGATTACCCCGCCATCGTGGCCCAGCTTTGAGGTCTATGAGAGCCCGATGACTAGTTTGCATGCCGACGAGGCCTTTCTCGGCCACTACCAGCTGAATCACGATCCCTTCGCCGCGCGCGTTCCGGGGTT
Organism: Pseudomonas sp.; assembly: GCA_003523465.1. Classification (GTDB taxonomy): domain Bacteria; phylum Pseudomonadota; class Gammaproteobacteria; order Pseudomonadales; family Pseudomonadaceae; genus Aquipseudomonas. The sequence continues at coordinate 987 of DQAA01000649.1, read as the reverse complement.
CAAGTTCTTCCCCGCCCAGCGCAAACCGGTCCTGGGGCAACTGCATCACCTTGCCCGCTACAGCCAGCTGCTGCTGGTAGTGACCGGTCCTCAGGGCAGCGGCAAGACCCTGCTGCGCCAGGCCCTGGTGGCCAGTACCAACAAGCAGTCGGTGCAGAGCGTGGTGATTTCCGCCCGTGGCGCCAGTGATGCCGCCGGCGTCCTGGCCCAGGTGGCGCAGTCGCTGAACGTGGCCAAGGCCGAGGTTTCGGCGATCCTGTCCCAGGTCGTGCAGCTCGGGCTGACCGGCCAGGAAGTCTACTTGCTGGTAGACGATGCGGAACAACTTGGCGAATCGGCGCTCCAAGCGTTGCTGGAACTGGCGGCGGGCACCGCGGAAGGGCGCCCCCATGTGTTCCTGTTCGGTGAGCCGTCCCTGATTGCCAGCCTGGATGCGCTGGAGATCGAAGATGAACGCTTCCATGTCATCGAGCTGCAGCCTTACAGCGAAGACGAGACCCGGGAATACCTGGAGCAGCGTCTGGAAGGTGCGGGTCGTGGCATCGAGGTGTTCACCGCAGAGCAGATCGCCGATATCCAGCAAAACTCCGAAGGCTGGCCCGGGACCATCAACCAGGTCGCCCGCGATACCTTGATCGAAGCAATGATCGCCAGCCGCTCGACGGCGAAGCGACCATCAGTGGGGTTCACTATGCCGAAGAAACATGTGCTGGCGTTGTCCGCCGTGGTAATCGTCGCCGTCGGCGCCGCTGTGCTGATGCCGAAGAAGGGCGACCAGCCGAATAACGGCGCACCTGCCGAGCAGGCGCAACTGCCGCTGGGCCAGGGTCAGCCGAGCAATACTCAGTCGAATAATGGCGGTCCGGCGATCGAGTTCGCCGGCTCGTCGCAGCCGATGCCGCTGCCGCTGGTGGGTCAGTCCCAGCCGGTGATGCGTGGTCCGCTGGCGGAAGCCGCCGGCATGAACGAAGGCGAGGAAGGTGGTCC
>DQAA01000177.1:5034-5269 GCA_003523465.1 Pseudomonas sp. | reverse complement strand
GCCAAGGCCATCGAGGCCCTGCAGAAGAGCCCGCTGCGCTGGGAACAGCTCGACAGCCTGAAGAGCAAGGCCGGCGAGCCGCTGGTACCGCCGATGTCGACCCTGTGCATCGCCGCCGGGCGCAAGGACAAGCTGCGTCCGGGGGACATCCTCGGCGCGCTGACCGGCGATGCCGGGATCGATGGCAAGAAAGTCGGCAAGATCGCCATCTTCGACTTCCAGGCCTTCGTCGCGT
>DQAA01000177.1:0-4914 GCA_003523465.1 Pseudomonas sp. | reverse complement strand
GTGAACCCGCTCCCACAGGGTCCTCGCCAACCCATCGAGAATATTCATGCACTCCACCGATGTGATCATCATCGGCGCCGGCGCCGCCGGCCTGATGTGCGCCCTGACTGCCGCCTACCGCGGCCGCCGGGTCGTGCTGCTGGACCACGCCAACAAGCCGGGCAAGAAAATCCTGATGTNNCCAACATGTACACCGAGCCGGGCAATTTCCTCTCGCAGAACCCGCATTTCTGCAAGTCCGCCCTGGCCCGCTACACCCAGTGGGACTTCATCGAGATGGTCGCCAAGCACGGCGTGCCCTATCACGAGAAGAAGCTGGGCCAGCTGTTCTGCGATAACAAGTCCAGCGACATCCTGCAGATGCTCCTCGACGAGTGCGACAGCGCCGGCGTCGACCTGCGCATGGACACCCGCATCGAGCAGATCGAAAAAACCGCCTAAGGCTACCAGCTGGGCACCAGCGCCGGCCCGTTCCAGTGCCAGTCGCTGGTGATCGCCACCGGCGGCCTGTCGATCCCGACCCTGGGTGCCACCGGCTTCGGCTACCAGGTCGCGCGACAGTTCGGCCACAGCCTGCTGCCGACCCGCGCAGGGCTTGTACCCTTCACCATCACCGACCAGCTCAAGGCCTTGTGCACCGAGTTGTCCGGCACCTCGGTGGACTGCATCGCCAGCTGCAACGGCACCAGCTTCCGCGAGAACCTGCTGTTCACCCACCGCGGCCTCAGCGGCCCGGCGATCCTGCAGGTTTCCTCGTTCTGGGAAGCCGGCGACACCGTGGAAATCAACCTGCTACCAGACCACGATGCCCTGGCCTGGCTGCAACAGCAGCAGGCCGAGCGTCCCAACAGCGAGCTGAAAACCCTGCTCGGCGAAATCTTCACCAAGAAGATGGCCAACCTGCTGGCCGAGACCTGGTTCGTGTCCAAGCCGATGAAGCAGTACACCCCGGCGGAGCTGGCCCAGGTCGCGGACAAACTCGGCAATTGGCAGTTGGTCCCGGCCGGCACCGAGGGCTATCGCACCGCCGAAGTGACCCTGGGCGGCGTGGATACCCGCGAGGTTTCCTCCAAGACCATGGAGTCGCTGAAAAGCCCGGGCCTGTACTTCGTTGGCGAAGTGCTGGACGTCAGCGGCCACCTCGGCGGCTTCAATTTCCAATGGGCCTGGGCCTCTGCTTACGCCGCCGCGCAGTTCGTCTAGAATCAGGGCCCATCACGGAACGCATCTTGCTGTACGTGACCAGCGCGACGACTTTGCGTCGCGCTGACCGCTCACTCCAGACCCCGCCCGGCAGGCCCGTCGTCCATCATGTCTTCCTCTTCGTTTCGCCATTCGTTGCGTCGTCTGTGGGCGCTGGACAAGTTCAGCTACAGCATCCGGGTATTGATCGCCCTCACCGGCAGCATGGCGCTGTGCTGGTACCAGGATCAGATGAACCTGCTGATCCCGCTGTTCCTCGGCATCATCGCCAGCGCCCTGGCGGAAACCGACGACAGCTGGCAAGGCCGCCTCAACGCCCTGGCCGTGACCCTGGTGTGCTTCACCGTCGCGGCGCTCGCGGTGGAGCTGTTGTTCCCCTACCCGTGGATCTTCGTCATTTCCATGGCCCTGGCGGCCTTCGGCCTGACCATGCTCGGCGCCCTCGGCGAGCGCTACGGGGCGATTGCCCAGGCCACGCTGATTCTCTCGGTCTACACCATGATCGGCGTGGACCAGCGCGGCGGCGAGGTCGCCGACTTCTGGCATGAACCACTGCTGCTGGTGGCCGGTGCGGCCTGGTACGGGCTGCTCTCGGTGCTGTGGCAGGCGCTGTTTTCCAACCAGCCGGTGCAGCAAAGCCTGGCCCGGCTGTTCCGCGAACTGGGCACCTACCTCAAGCTCAAGGCCACCCTGTTCGAGCCGATCCGCGGCCTCGACGTGGAAGCCCGGCGCCTGGAACTGGCGCAGCAGAACGGCAAGGTGGTGGCGGCGCTGAACAGCGCCAAGGAAATCATCCTGCACCGGGTCGGCAATGGCCGTCCCAGCTCGAAGGTCAGCCGCTACCTGAAGCTGTACTTCCTCGCCCAGGACATCCACGAGCGGGCGAGCTCCTCGCACTATCCGTACAACGCCCTGACCGAAGCGTTCTTCCACAGCGACGTGCTGTTCCGCTGCCAGCGCCTGCTGCGCCAGCAAGGCAGCGCCTGCCAGCAGTTGTCGGCGTCGATCCAGTTGCGCCAGCCGTTCGTCTTCAACAGCAACTTCGCCGAGGCCCTGGAAGACCTCAACGCCTCCCTGGAGCACCTGCGTATCCAGAGCAACCCGGCCTGGCGCGGGCTGCTCCGTTCGCTGCGGGCACTGGCGGCCAACCTGGCGACCCTCGACCGCCTGCTCGGCGACGCCAGCAACCCGGACAACCTCGCCGACAACACCGACTCCAGCCTGCTCGACCGCTCGCCGCGCAGCCTGAAGGACGTCTGGACCCGCCTGCGCCTGCAACTGACCCCGACCTCGCTGATCTTCCGTCATGCCTTGCGCCTGCCCCTGGCGCTGTCGATCGGCTACGGCATGGTCCACCTGATCCACCCGACCCAGGGCTACTGGATCATCCTCACCACCCTGTTCGTCTGCCAGCCCAACTACGGGGCGACGCGGCGCAAACTGGTGCAGCGGATCATCGGTACGGCCATCGGCCTGACCGTAGGCTGGGCGCTGTTCGACCTGTTCCCCAATGCGCTGGTGCAGTCGCTGTTCGCGGTGGCCGCCGGGGTGGTGTTCTTCGTCAACCGGACCACCCGCTACACCCTGGCGACGGCGGCCATCACCCTGATGGTGCTGTTCTGCTTCAACCAGATCGGCGACGGTTACGGCCTGTTCCTGCCGCGGCTGTTCGATACCCTGGTGGGCAGCCTGATCGCGATCCTCGCGGTGTTCCTGTTCCTGCCGGACTGGCAGGGCCGGCGCCTGAACAAGGTGCTGGCCAACACCCTGACCTGCAACAGCGTGTACCTGCGCCAGATCATGCAGCAATACGCCCAGGGCAAGCAGGACGACCTCGCCTATCGCCTGGCCCGGCGCAACGCGCACAACGCCGATGCGGCGCTGTCGACCACGCTGTCGAACATGCTCATGGAGCCGGGGCACTTCAGGAAGGAGGCCGATACCGGTTTCCGCTTCCTGGTGCTCTCGCACACCCTGCTCAGCTACCTCTCAGCCCTCGGCGCGCACCGCGAAAGCACCCTGCCCGCCGAGGCCCACGCGCAACTGATCGACGGCGCAGCGGCGAAGCTGGCGGCAAGCCTGGATGAAATCGCCAGCGGCCTGGCCGGCAAGCAGCCGGTGGCGATCCACAGCGATGCCGAGGAAGCCCTGGCCATCGAGCTGGAGCAGATGCCCGAGGAACTGGACGAAAACCTGCGGACCGTACAGACCCAGCTCGCCCTGATCGCCCGTCACCTCGGCCCGCTGCGCACCCTGGCCGCGCACCTGATCAAGGGGACTCCGGCTTGAAGGCGTAGTGCCTGAGGATCCTGGCGTAGGTGCCATCGGCCTTCATCGCACCGATGGCCTTGTCGAAGTCGGCGACGATCTGTTCATGCCGGGGATGCTTGAGGCTGACCAGGATATGCAGGTTGTTTTCGCTGATCGGCTTGCCGAAGAACTCGACCAGGTCCTTGGTATTGCTCGGCTGCTGTTGCAGCGACCAGCTGGCGACGTACTCGTCTTCCACCGCCAGGGTCACCCGCCCGGCGGCGAGCATGCCGATGGCTACCGAGAAACTGCGCACCGGGACTTTCTGCAGGCGCAGGTCGTTATCGAATTCGGCTGAGTAGGCGTAGTCGCGGACCACGGCGATGGGGTACGGGTAGAGGTCGGAGAGGCGCTGGAACGGAATGACCTCGCTCTTGCGCTTGAGCAGGCGGATGCGATTGGCCAGGTAGCCAGCCGAAAACTGCCCGATCAGGGTGCGCGAATCGTTGTACCAGGCATTGACCAGCACATCGTAGCGACCGTCGCCGATCCCCCGCAGTGCCCGCGCCCAGGGCACCTGCTCGAACTCGCTGGCATAGCCGGCACGCTCCAGCGCCGCCCTGACCAATGCCGTGGCGAGTCCGCCCTGCTCCATACTGGCGTCGGTAAAGGGCGGCCAGGCATCGGCAACCAGACGGAGTTTTTCAGCGTGAACCGGGGTAACTGACAACATTCCAAGCAAACACAAGACTCGGAGCAAGGGCATGCTCAAATCCTATAGCGGAGGCGTTCCGCGTTATTGTTTGACCGCTGGGAAGTGCAATGCCGCTAAATCCAATCGCGATGGCCAGATTACACAAACATACGTCCGGCTGGCAGCAGCAAATAATAGCCATGTGCCTCTATTCTTGCCGGTTTTGCGCATTCTTCGACCTTCGCCACGACTGGACAACGGGCTATGCTCGGGCTCATGTCCACTGAGAGATTTCCCCATGTCCATCGACTGGCTCTGCAAACATCACACCGACCTTGGCAAGGAGCAGCTCTACGCCGTGCTTCGCTTGCGCAACGAGGTGTTCGTGCTGGAACAGAAATGCCCGTACCAGGACCTCGACGGGCAGGATCTGTCCGGGGACACCTGCCATCTGATGGCCTGGCAGGATGATCGGCTGGTGGCCTATCTGCGCCTGCTCGACCCGACCTCCCAGGGTGGCGACGTGGTGATTGGCCGTGTGGTAATCGCCGAAGCCGGACGTGGCCAGGGGCTGGGGCATGAACTGATGGTGCGGGCGCTGAAGCAAGCTCAGGAGAACTGGCCGGACGTGCCGGTCTACCTCTCGGCCCAGGCGCATTTGCAGGGGTATTACCGCAAGCATGGCTTCGAGGTTGTTGGAGAGGCTTATCTTGAGGACGGGATTCCGCACATCGGTATGCGGCGGGCTTGAGGGCCTCATCGCCGGC
>DQAA01000185.1 GCA_003523465.1 Pseudomonas sp. | reverse complement strand
AGAACAGTGGTGAACCTGTGGGAGCTGGCTTGCCAGCGATAGGGCCGAAAGAGCAACACATGAAACAAGATGTTTATAAGTCGTTCGGTTTCCCGAACGCTCTATCCCGCACCATTCGGCCATCCGGATGTCCCGCACTGTAAAACCCCCGTCAAAAACCTCTGCTACCCCTGTAGGACGGGCTTCGCTGATCGAAATCACGGCCTGGCACGACTCATGCTCTACACTCACAACCCGGATGCGCCGATGTGGAAACGCAACGGTCGCTGAACGAACGGCCGGCCAACGGCCTCATAAGAAAAACAAACACACCTCGAGGGAAATTCGATGCGTATCGTTCGTCATCTGTTGGGCGCTGCAATCGCGGCAGTTGTCATTTCGTCCCCGGCCATGGCCGAAGACCTGACCGGCGCCCTGAAGAAAATCAAGGACTCGGGCACCATCACCCTGGGCCACCGTGACTCTTCCATTCCGTTTTCCTATCTGGCCGGCAAGCCGGAACCCATCGGCTACTCCCATGACATCCAGCTGGCCGTCGTCGAGCACCTGAAGAAGGAGCTGAACGCTCCGGACCTCAAGGCCAAGTACAACCTGGTCACCTCCCAGACCCGTATCCCGCTGGTGCAGAACGGCACCGTCGACCTGGAATGCGGCTCCACCACCAACAACGTCGAGCGCCAGCAGCAAGTGGCCTTCTCGGTCGGCATCTTCGAAGTCGGTACTCGCCTGCTGACCAAGGTCAAGGACGGCCAGCCTTCGTTCAAGGACTTCCCGGACCTGAAGGGCAAGAACGTGGTGACCACCGCCGGTACCACCTCCGAGCGCCTGCTCAAGGCGATGAACGCCGACAAGCAGATGGGCATGAACGTGATCTCCGCCAAGGACCACGGCGAAGCCTTCAACATGCTGGAAAGCGGCCGCGCCGTGGCCTTCATGATGGACGACGCCCTGCTCGCCGGCGAAATGGCCAAGGCCAAGAAGCCGTCCGACTGGGTCATCACCGGTACCCCGCAGTCCTACGAGATCTACGGCTGCATGGTGCGCAAGGACGATCCAGCGTTCAAAAAGGCCGTGGATGACGCCATCGTCGCCCTGTACAAGTCCGGCGAAATCAACAAGATCTACGACAAGTGGTTCCAGCAGCCAGTGCCGCCAAAAGGCCTGAACCTGCAGTTCCCGATGAGCGAAGAACTGAAGAAACTGATCGCCAACCCCACCGACAAAGCCGCGGACGACAAACAGTCCTGATCCGCATCTGATGGCGGACGTGGCTGATTCGAATGTGCGAATCAGCCACACGGCCACTACTTAGTGTCTAACCTTTCCTCCGTGGGCGTTCGCGCCCCCGGAAGCTGGAAGGTGCCCGTGAAACAACCGATCTGAGGGGAGACCCCGATGAATTACAACTGGGACTGGGGCGTATTCTTCAAGTCCACCGGCGTGGGCGATGAAACCTATCTGGACTGGTATATCACCGGCCTGGGCTGGACCATCGCCATTGCCATCGCCGCCTGGATCATCGCCTTGCTGCTGGGCTCCGTGCTCGGCGTGATGCGCACCGTGCCGAACCGCGTGGTATCGGGTATCGCCACCTGCTACGTGGAACTCTTCCGCAACGTACCGCTGCTGGTACAGCTGTTCATCTGGTACTTCCTGATCCCCGACCTGCTGCCCGAAGGCCTGCAGGAATGGTTCAAGCAGGACCTCAACCCGACCACCTCGGCGCTGATCAGCGTGGTCATCTGCCTTGGCCTGTTCACCGCCGCGCGGGTCTGCGAACAGGTGCGCACCGGCATCCAGGCGTTGCCCCGCGGCCAGGAAGCCGCTGCTCGCGCCATGGGCTTCAGCCTGCCGCAGATCTACAGCAACGTGCTGCTGCCCCAGGCCTACCGGATCATCATTCCGCCGCTCACCTCGGAATTCCTCAACGTCTTCAAGAACTCCTCCGTGGCCTCGCTGATCGGCCTGATGGAACTGCTCGCGCAGACCAAGCAGACCGCCGAGTTCTCCGCCAACCTGTTCGAAGCCTTCACCCTGGCGACGCTGATCTACTTCACCCTGAACATGGGCCTGATGCTGCTCATGCGCATGGTCGAGAAGAAAGTCGCCGTGCCCGGCCTGATTTCCGTGGGAGGTAAATGATGGAACTGGACTTCAGCGAAATCATCCCGGCCCTGCCCGCCCTGTGGGACGGCATGCTGATGACCCTGCAACTGATGGTCATGGGCGTCGTCGGCGGTATCGCCCTGGGCACCCTCCTCGCCCTCATGCGCCTGTCGTCGAGCAAGCTGCTGGCCAACGTGGCCGGCGCCTACGTCAACTACTTCCGCTCGATCCCGCTGCTGCTGGTGATCACCTGGTTCTACCTGGCGGTGCCGTTCGTGCTGCGCTGGATCACCGGCGAAGACACCCCGATCGGCGCGTTCACCTCCTGCGTCGTGGCCTTCATGATGTTCGAGGCGGCCTACTTCTGCGAAATCGTCCGTGCCGGCGTGCAGTCGATCTCCAAGGGCCAGATGGGCGCGGCACAGGCCCTGGGCATGAACTACGGCCAGACCATGCGCCTGATCATCCTGCCCCAGGCGTTCCGCAAGATGACCCCGCTGCTGCTGCAGCAGAGCATCATCCTGTTCCAGGACACCTCGCTGGTCTACACCGTCGGCCTGGTGGACTTCCTCAACTCGGCCCGCGCCAACGGCGACATCATCGGACGCTCCCATGAGTTCCTGCTCTTCGCCGGCGCCGTCTACTTCGTCATCAGCTTCTCCGCTTCCTTCCTGGTCAAGCGTCTGCAGAAAAGGATAACCGTATGATTTCCATCAAGAACATCAACAAGTGGTACGGCGACTTCCAGGTGCTGACCAACTGCAATACCGAAGTCAAGAAAGGCGAAGTGGTGGTGGTCTGCGGACCCTCCGGCTCGGGCAAGTCGACCCTGATCAAGTGCGTCAACGCCCTGGAACCGTTCCAGAAAGGCGACATCATCGTCGACGGCACCTCGATCGCCGACCCCAAGACCAACCTGCCCAAGTTGCGCTCCCGGGTTGGCATGGTGTTCCAGCATTTCGAGCTGTTCCCGCACCTGAGCATCACCGAGAACCTGACCATCGCCCAGCGCAAGGTGCTCGGCCGCAGCGAAGCGGAAGCGACCAAGAAGGGCCTGGCCCTGCTCGACCGCGTCGGCCTCGGCGCCCACGCCAAGAAGCATCCCGGCCAGCTCTCCGGCGGCCAGCAGC
>DQAA01000655.1 GCA_003523465.1 Pseudomonas sp. | reverse complement strand
CACCCGGATGGGAGAAGGCGAAATCTTCGGCGGTGAAGCCACGGGCCTCGAGCAGGGCGATGGCCAGGGCGTCGCCCAGTACCAGCGCTGCTGTGGTGGAGGAGGTCGGGGCGAGGTTCAGCGGGCAGGCTTCCTGGGCCACGCGGGCGTCGAGATTGACCTCGGCGGCCTTGGCCAGTGGCGAGTCGGGGTTGCCGGTGAGGCTGACGAGCTTGATGCCCAGGCGCTTGATCAGGGGCAGCAGGGTGACGATTTCGGCGGTGGAGCCGGAGTTGGACAGCGCCAGGATGATGTCGTCCCGGGTGATCATGCCCATGTCGCCGTGGCTCGCTTCGGCGGGATGGACGAAGAACGCCGGGGTTCCGGTGCTGGCCAGGGTCGCGGCAATCTTGTTGCCGATATGCCCGGATTTGCCCATGCCTACCACGACAACGCGGCCCTTGCTGCCCAGGATCAGTTCGCACGCCTTGACGAAATCGGCGTCGATATGGGCGAGCAGACCTTCTACCGCTTCGATTTCGAGGCGGATGGTGCGCTGCGCGGATTGGATCAGGTCGGTGGATTGGCTCATGTCGAAAATCGGGTTGCCTGATGAAAAGGTCGCGATTATAGCGGTAATGCGCGAAAGCCTCACCTGCGGATTGGTCGCCGGCTGCCTGTTTGAGCGTTTTGCGCCATCGCGGTTCCCTCGCAAGATGGCATGAAAATGCCTGTACAGGGCCTGAACAGGCTTTGCGATGGCCTTGGGAAGGGCTTGCCAGCGGTGCTATAGTTCGCCACCAGTTCGGCCTGCTCGATACTTGCGTGCCTCCACGAAGGGGGCGTGCGTCTGAGGACAAGGCTGCATCGCAAGGAGTCTAGATGAGCGTTGATAACGCCTACGCGGTCGAGTTGAAGGGGGTTACCTTCAAACGCGGTTCGCGCAGCATCTTCAATAATGTCGACATACGCATTCCAAAGGGCAAGGTCACCGGCATCATGGGGCCTTCCGGGTGTGGCAAGACCACGCTGCTGCGTCTGATGGGCGCACAGTTGCGGCCCGCCAGCGGCGAAGTCTGGGTGGCTGGGCAGAACCTGCCGGCGCTGTCGCGCAGTGACCTGTTCGACGCACGCAAGCAGATGGGCGTGCTGTTCCAGAGTGGCGCATTGTTCACCGACCTCGACGTGTTCGAGAACGTCGCCTTCCCGCTGCGCGTCCACACCAGCCTTTCCGAGGAAATGATCCGCGACATCGTCTTGATGAAGCTCCAGGCCGTCGGCCTGCGTGGCGCCATCGAGCTGATGCCCGACGAGCTTTCCGGCGGCATGAAGCGCCGTGTGGCGCTGGCCCGGGCTATCGCCCTGGATCCGCAGATCCTCATGTACGACGAACCCTTCGTCGGTCAGGACCCGATCGCCATGGGCGTTCTGGTGCGCCTGATCCGCCTGCTCAACGATGCCCTCGGCATCACCAGCATCGTGGTCTCCCACGACCTCGCGGAAACCGCCAGCATCGCCGACTACATTTATGTCGTCGGTGATGGCCAGGTTCTCGGCCAGGGCACCCCGGCCGAACTGATGGACTCGGACAACCCGCGTATCCGCCAATTCATGAAGGGTGATCCGGATGGACCGGTGCCTTTCCATTTTCCTGCGCCAGACTACCGCGCCGATCTGTTGGGGAAGCGTTAGATGCGCAGAAAATCCTTGCTTGAACGTGTCCGCCGTTTCGGCCGTTCGGCCATTGACGTGGTCGCGGTCATGGGGCGGTCCTGCCTGTTCCTGATGCATGCGCTGGTAGGGCGCGGCGGTATCGGTGGCGGCTTCCAGTTGCTGGTGCGCCAGCTGTACTCGGTAGGCGTGCTGTCGTTGGCGATCATCGTGGTTTCCGGCATTTTCATCGGCATGGTCCTGGCCCTGCAGGGCTTCAGCATCCTGACCCAGTACGGTTCGGAGCAGGCGGTGGGGCAGATGGTTGCCCTGACCTTGCTGCGCGAGCTAGGGCCGGTGGTGACCGCGCTGCTGTTCGCCGGCCGTGCCGGTTCGGCACTGACTGCCGAAATCGGCAACATGAAGTCCACCGAACAGCTCTCCAGCCTGGAGATGATCGGCGTCGATCCGCTGAAGTACATCGTTGCCCCGCGACTGTGGGCCGGCTTCATCTCCCTGCCGCTGCTGGCGATGATCTTCAGTGTCGTCGGTATCTGGGGTGGATCGTGGGTCGCGGTGGACTGGCTGGGGGTCTATGAAGGCTCGTTCTGGGCCAACATGCAGAACAGCGTGTCCTTCACCGACGATGTGCTCAATGGCGTCATCAAGAGCGTCGTCTTTGCCTTCGTCGTTACCTGGATTGCCGTGTTTCAAGGCTATGACTGCGAGCCCACCTCAGAAGGGATCAGTCGAGCCACTACCAGAACCGTGGTCTACGCCTCATTGGCAGTCCTGGGCCTGGACTTTATTCTGACCGCCTTGATGTTTGGAGATTTCTGATGCAAAACCGCACCCTGGAAATCGGTGTCGGCCTGTTCCTGCTGGCCGGGATCCTGGCGCTGATCCTGCTGGCCCTGCGCGTCAGCGGCCTGTCGGCCACCCCCAGCAGCGATACCTATAAACTTTATGCGAATTTCGACAATATCGCCGGTTTGACGGTCAGAGCAAAAGTGACCATGGCCGGTGTGACCATCGGCAAGGTCACTGCCATCGATCTGGACCGCGATACCTATACCGGTCGGGTGACCCTGCAGCTGGACAAAAGCGTGGACAACCTGCCCATCGACTCCACTGCATCGATCCTGACCGCCGGGCTGCTCGGCGAGAAGTACATCGGTATCAGCGTCGGCGGGGAAGATTCCGTGCTCAAGGACGGCAGTGTGATCCATGACACGCAGTCGGCGCTGGTTCTGGAAGATCTGATTGGCAAGTTCCTGCTCAATACCGTAGGCAAAGAAGCTAAATAAGGAGTTTCCATGATTTCCATCCTGCGACGCGGCCTGCTGGTGTTGCTGGCGGCCCTGCCAATGCTGGCGCTGGCGGCACCGGGCCAATCGGCCCATGAAGTGATTCAGGGCACCACCACCGAGCTGCTGAACGACCTCAAGGCCAACAAGGAGCAGTACAAGGCCAATCCTGGCCAGTTCTACGATGCGCTGAACAACATCCTTGGCCCTGTGGTGGATGCCGACGGCATCTCGAAAAGCATCATGACCGTGAAGTACTCGCGCCAGGCGAGCCCGGACCAGATGCAACGCTTCCAGGAAAACTTCAAGCGCAGCCTGATGCAGTTCTATGGCAACGCCCTGCTGGAATACAACAACCAGGGCATCACCGTGGATCCGGCCAAGGCCGAGGATGGCGACCGCGCCAGCGTGGGCATGAAGGTCACTGGCACCAACGGCGCCGTCTACCCGGTTTCCTACACCCTGCAGAAGATCGGCGGCGAGTGGAAAGTGCGTAACGTGATCGTCAACGGCATCAACATCGGCAAGCTGTTCCGCGACCAGTTCGCCGACGCGATGCAGCGCAATGGCAACGACCTCGACAAGACCATCAACAACTGGGCTGGCGAAGTCGCCAAGGCCAAGGCGGTCACCGAGGACGCGGCGGAGAAGCAGGCGCAATGAGCGTAGGCAGCGTCCAACTGGCCGAGCCGGGCGTCCTCAGCCTGGCCGGTATCCTCGATTACCGTTCCGGCCCGGGTCTGCGCAAGCAGGGCGCGGCGCTGATCGCCTCGAGCAAGGCCGATGCGCTGGTGCTGGATTTCACCGCGGTGGAGCAATCCAGCAGTGTCGGCCTGTCCTTGTTGCTGGCGTTCATCCGCGATGCCAAGGCGTCGGGCAAGGACTGCGAGATTCGCGGCATGCCCCACGGCATGCGGGAAATCGCCGAGGTCTATGGCCTGGACGACATCCTGGCGTTGCAATGATCGAATGAAATAACCGAAGCCCCTCTGTCAGAGTCCTCGTTTACGGGGTTCGCAGGCGAGGGGCTTTTTTGTATGATGGCCGACCCGCGCGCACAGGGCGCCGATTGAGGTTGAGCATGCAGGCCGTAGAAGTTAAGAACTTCCTTGAAGAAAAGTTGCCGGGAACCCGGGTCGAAGTTGAAGGCGAAGGTTGCAACTTCCAGTTGAACGTGATCAGCGACGAAATCGCGGCCCTGAGCCCGGTCAAGCGTCAGCAGCAGATCTATGCTCACCTTAATCCGTGGATCACCGATGGCAGTATCCACGCGGTCACCATGAAATTTTTCAGCAGCGCAGCCTGGGCTGAGCGCACCTGAGCCACCTGTGGCGGCGAGAATCCAAATGGACAAACTGATTATTACTGGCGGCCCTCGTCTCGATGGCGAGATTCGCATTTCCGGCGCGAAGAACGCGGCCCTGCCGATTCTTTCGGCCACCCTGCTGTGCGATGGCCCGGTCACTGTGGGCAACCTGCCGCACCTGCACGACATCACCACCATGATCGAGCTGTTCGGGCGCATGGGCATCGAGCCTGTGATCGACGAGAAGCTCTCGGTGGAAATCGACCCACGTACCATCAAGACCCTGGTCGCGCCGTATGAGCTGGTGAAGACCATGCGCGCCTCGATCCTGGTGCTGGGCCCGATGGTTGCCCGTTTCGGCGAAGCCGAAGTCGCCCTGCCTGGCGGTTGCGCCATCGGCTCGCGTCCGGTCGACCTGCACATCCGCGGCCTCGAAGCCATGGGTGCGAAGATCGAAGTCGAAGGTGGCTACATCAAGGCCAAGGCCCCTGAAGGCGGCCTGCGCGGTGCACATTTCTTCTTCGATACCGTCAGCGTGACCGGTACCGAGAACATCATGATGGCCGCTGCCCTGGCCAAAGGCCGCAGCGTCCTGCAGAACGCCGCGCGCGAGCCTGAAGTGGTCGACCTGGCGAACTTCCTGATCGCCATGGGTGCGAAGATCCAGGGCGCCGGTACCGACACCATCACCATCGATGGCGTCGAGCGCCTGGGTTCTGCCACCTACCGCGTGATGCCTGACCGTATCGAGACCGGTACCTACCTGGTCGCCGCCGCCGTCACCGGTGGTCGCGTCAAGGTCAAGGACACCGATCCGACCATCCTCGAAGCCGTCCTCGAGAAGCTCAAGGAAGCCGGCGCCGAAATCACCACCGGTGAAGACTGGATCGAGCTGGACATGCACGGCAAGCGGCCAAAAGCCGTGAACCTGCGTACCGCTCCGTACCCGGCGTTCCCGACCGACATGCAGGCGCAGTTCATCTCCCTCAACGCCATTGCCGAAGGCACCGGCGCCGTGATCGAGACGATCTTCGAAAACCGCTTCATGCACGTCTACGAAATGCACCGCATGGGCGCGCAGATCCAGGTTGAAGGCAACACCGCCATCGTCACCGGGACCAAGGCCCTGAAAGGCGCGCCAGTCATGGCCACCGACCTGCGGGCTTCGGCCAGCCTGGTGCTGTCGGCCCTGGTCGCCGAAGGCGATACCCTGATCGATCGCATCTACCACATAGACCGTGGCTACGAGTGCATCGAGGAAAAACTGCAGATGCTGGGCGCGAAGATCCGTCGCGTGCCGGGCTAGCCTGCAAAAGGCGCAAGGACGCGCCGCAACTGCTTTACCGAATTGATCGCCGCCGGTCGCTTGCACAGGGCCGGCGGCTTTAAGCCGCATAAGGACCGACGTTTCATGTTGACCATCGCGCTGTCCAAGGGCCGCATTCTCGACGATACCCTGCCGCTGCTGGCGGAAGCGGGCATCGTTCCGACCGAGAATCCGGACAAAAGCCGCAAGCTGATCATCCCCACGACCCAGGACGACGTACGCCTGCTGATCGTGCGGGCCACCGACGTGCCGACCTACGTCGAGCATGGCGCCGCCGATCTGGGTGTTGCCGGCAAGGACGTGCTGATGGAATACGGCGGCCAGGGCATGTACGAGCCACTGGACCTGAAGATCGCCTGCTGCAAGCTGATGACCGCCGGTGCCATCGGTGCGCCGGAGCCCAAGGGTCGCCTGCGTGTCGCCACCAAGTTCGTCAACGTTGCCAAGCGCTACTACGCCGAGCAGGGCCGCCAGGTCGACATCATCAAGCTGTACGGCTCGATGGAGCTGGCTCCGCTGGTCAATCTCGCCGACAAGATCATCGACGTCGTCGACACCGGCAACACCCTCCGTGCCAACGGCCTGGAACCCCAGGAACTCATCGCCACCATCAGCTCCCGCCTGGTGGTCAACAAAGCATCGATGAAGATGCAGCACGCCCGCATCCAGAGCCTGATCGACACCCTGCGTCAGGCCGTGGAGTCGCGACACCGCGGCTGACCTTGTGCGCGACTTCATGTCGCGCCCGTCTATCCGCGTCATAGCCAATTTTCTCGGGTGCCCGCGCGGATCGACTGGTAGCTTCAGGGCGCCTGAGCATTCGCCAATTACCGAGGCCTTAGCTATGACCACGTCCACTGCAATTCGCCGACTCAATGCCGCTGACCCGGATTTCGCCCGACATCTGGATCATCTGCTGAGCTGGGAAAGCGTGTCCGATGACGCGGTCAACCAGCGGGTCCTCGACATCATCAAGGCCGTGCGCGAGCGCGGCGACGCGGCGCTGGTGGAGTTCACCCAGCGCTTCGACGGTGTCGACGCCAACTCCATCGAAGACCTGATTCTTGGTCGCGAGCGCCTTGAGCTGGCCCTGACCCGCATCACTGCGGAACAGCGCCAGGCCCTGGAAAAGGCCGCCGAACGTGTGCGCCTGTACCACGAGCGGCAGAAACAGGACTCCTGGAGCTACACCGAAGCCGACGGCACCGTCCTCGGCCAGAAAGTCACTCCGCTGGACCGCGCCGGCCTGTACGTACCGGGCGGCAAGGCGTCGTACCCGTCCTCCGTACTCATGAACGCCATTCCGGCCAAGGTTGCCGGTGTCGCGGAAGTGGTGATGGTGGTGCCTACCCCCCGTGGTGAAGTCAACGAGCTGGTCCTGGCCGCCGCCTGCATCGCCGGTGTCGACCGCGTCTTCACCATCGGTGGCGCCCAGGCCGTCGCAGCCTTGGCCTACGGCACCGAAAGCGTGCCGCAAGTGGACAAGGTGGTCGGTCCGGGCAACATCTATGTGGCTACCGCCAAGCGCCACGTGTTCGGCCAGGTCGGTATCGACATGATCGCCGGCCCGTCGGAAATCCTCGTGGTCTGCGACGGCCAGACCGATCCGGACTGGATCGCCATGGACCTGTTCTCCCAGGCCGAGCACGACGAGGACGCCCAATCGATCCTGGTCAGCCCGGATGCCGAATTCCTCGATCGCGTTGCCGCCAGCATCGACAAGCTGCTACCGACCATGGACCGCGCCGAAATCATCCGCACGTCGATCGACGGTCGTGGCGCGCTGATCCAGGTCCGCGACATGGAGCAGGCCATGGAAGTCGCCAACCGCATCGCGCCGGAGCACCTGGAGCTGTCGGTCGCCGACCCGCAGGCCTGGCTGCCGAAGATCCGCCACGCCGGCGCG
>DQAA01000469.1 GCA_003523465.1 Pseudomonas sp. | reverse complement strand
GCCTGTTGATGAAGCTAATCAGTCGTGGGAATTCGCGCTACTGACAGAAATATCAGGTAGCCGGGAAACCCACGGTTTAGACAGCGGCCTTGCATCGAAACGGCGTTGTCGGGTTACGACCCGTCGGCAGACGTCATGTCATCGGTAATCGGAAACTCGGTAGGCTCGATCAGCTTGGCTCGATATTGCGACCCCATGCTGAAATCCAGCCGCAGGATGCCCGGCAGCGACGTAGGCATATCCGCCACGGTGACCGAGAACCCTTGCGGATTTGTAGCCACCAAACGGTTGTACGTTACCGAGCCGACATCCAGGGAAACCGACCATGGCACGCCATCATCCACGAAAGTACGTCCTGCCAGCCGTGTGTAGTGCACTGTTGCGGTGACATTCTTTATGGCATCCAGACTCATGCTCACGTCTGTCTGCACCAGTACGAAAGCCTTTATCCGGGTGTTCTGAACAAAGGGTCCTATACCCACCTGGACACTGTGTGACTCACTGAGATTCGCATTCCGTGCATCGACCTCAAAATGCACCTGACCTTTGCTGTCGGTAGGGCCACTCGCAGCGTAGCTCACACCACCTGATCCGGTAGTCGGAGGTACGAGTGGGACGCCCACGATGGGGCCATCAGCATTACTGAAGGTGATCGTCAAACGATAGGTACCGCCCTCGTCGATGAAGATGGTATTGCCATCATCGACCAGGCCGGGGTTCGCGGTGGTACTGAGAGTCAGGTCGGCATCACTGATGACTTGCTTAGCCTCGTAGACGCTAGTGAGCAACTGAATGCGTTTACCCAGATTGCCAAGGGGTTCGAACAGGCATCTCGGCTCCAATTCACCCGACAATGTGGAGAACAGCGGCGCATACAGCCAGGTACTGTTCTCTCCGTAACGCATCAATTCAACGTCCACAGGCTGGGATGCTCCTTCCAGCGTCAGACGCAGCGAGAGGTCGCCCTCGCGCAGGATCATGGGGTCGTCTCCGTTACTTCGATGCAGGCGGCCGCCAAGTCCGGCGACCTTGAGCAGCCCCACACGCCCACGGAAGAATTGCAACATGCTGCGTTCCAGGCTCACCAGATACCGCAGACCTACCCACAAACCAAGGGTCGTACCCAGATTGGACGTCACCTGCAACCGTATATGGTTGTTGTGCGGATCACTGTTGGCCAGGAAGGCGGCATTGGTGCAATCGATCTTGAGCTTGATCTTGCCGTCGGCGTCGCAGTTGATCGTCTCGCCAAGGGGAGGATCGAAGACCACGCCCAGGGCCGCCGGATCCGCGTAGTCCTCCAGCGTGATGGTCAGACGCGCACTGTCATCTCCAGCGCCGTCGATGCGCTCGGCAAAGACCAGAAGATCCGACGACAGTCCTGGGTCAACTGCGAATACCCACCTTGCCTCCTCGGTCAGGACGATACCCGGACTGTCCGGCCCGACTTGTGCAGTCAGGCGCACATGTGGAACAACCACCTGCACCTTGAACTCGTATTCGTCGCCCTCCCGTAGCGAGCGCACGGTGATGACCTGCTCGCCCAGTTGCTCCTCTTTGAAATGCCGGTGATAGCCGGTACTGCCGTCCGCACTGGTATAGGTGGTCGCCAGCAATTGCTCGCCGAGCCACCAAGTCACCGGATACCCCGATGCCGCCGGTTCCAGCCGCACGCGGAAGGCAGCTGGGTTGGCCTGGTACAGGGAGTAGTACTGATCCTCCGGCGCCATTTCGACAAGCGCTGGCATGACGTGGACGGTGGTGCGCTCCGACGACAACGGCTGCAGTTCCTTGTGATCGAAGATGGCTTCGACTGTCAGGGTGACCTCGCCAGGCTCTTCACTGCGGTACTGGATGATGGCAACCCCGTCATCGTCGGTGATGCTCCTTGCCGGGTCTTCGATGAAGCCTCCGAAGTCAGCCGACCACAGCACCGTCACGCGGCGTTGCGGACTGCCGTCAAGATTCACCACCCTGCACGTTGCGCTTGTGACCTGGGTTGCCGCCACCGGACCGCTGAAGCGCACGTACTGGAAGTACTGCTGTTCAAGGAAGGTCACGGGTTCGAAGGGTTCCAGCTCGTCATTGATCGGCAGGTGCGCATGCACAATCGCCACACCCGAGGAGCGACTGAGCAGGCGCGCAGTGGCGATGCCATTGGCATCGGTGCGAGTCTGCGGGCGCTCGAAGGTGCCGAGGTCAGTGCTCCACTCCACAATCTGGTCGCGACCCAGGTTGCCCAGTTCGTCGAGCACCTCCAGGCGGTAGTCGATCGCCTGCAGGTTGCCGGCCAGCGCCTCGCCGGGTTCGCGCGTAGGGTTCTGGATAAACAGACTCTCGACCTCGCAATCGATCAGGACCAGCGGCGCGAGGATTTGCCGATCAAGACCGAATCGCGCCGTCACTTGGGCAATCCCCATCTCCTCGCCGGCCAGCAGATCGACCCAGACCTGGCCATTGCCGTCGGTGGTATCGGACGAAGGCGCGTCCAGCTGTGACAGGCTGGTCTGCCACCTGACGGATACATCGGCCACGGGCTGTCCGAGGAAGTTCTTCACGGTGAGCAAGCAACGGGCCCTGCCCCCCGCTTTGGCGACCAACCGCAAGTAATCGACCACGATCCACGAGGATTCGCTCTGGCCCAGTTCACCCTGAGTCGGTGGCACCGGCGTATTGCTCTGCTGCTCCAGACTGCTCAAGGCACTCTCGGCGGCGGCGCGATAAGCCTGGCGCGAGCTATTGCTGCGCAAGCGGCTCAACTCCAGCGCGGCACTGCTACCCAATTGCAGGGTTTCGCAGGCCCGACGCACGCGCACCAGGTGGTCCAACTGACGAACGCTGGAGACGAAACCGTTCTCGGTGATTTCCAGGGCGGTCTCGAGAATGTCGCGGATACCGAAGCCGGTGAATTGCGCGACCTTGCCGGCGGCATCCTCGCGGATCAGTTGCAGGTCCTGTTCGGTCAGCTCAGGCGGCAGGTTGTGGACCAGCTTCAGGTAGTCGAGCAACGCCTTCTCGGCCTGCTGGGTGAACTCCAGCAAATACCGGTACTGGGTCAGCAGGTGCAGGCGGGCAAAGGTCACTTCACCACTGTCGCCAGCGCCCTGCCCCTCGAACCACTCCGGATGCAGACGCCATGAGCGCAGGGCCAGCGGGCTGAGGCTGAGTTGTGCGACGATGCCCATGCGGTGATTGAGGCGGGCGAACAGTGCCAGCACCTCGTCGCCGATGGGGATCGGCAGCGGTTCGAGCGCGCCGCTGAACAGGCGCAACACCTCGTCAAGCAACTGGTAACTGTTGCCGCCGGCCCAGGCGAGCACTTCCTGGCTCAGCTCGGCGCTGCCGCCGAAGGTGCTCGCCAGGGACTCCCAGACCAGGCTGTGCTGGGCCGAGCGGGCGTCCATCACCAGCTGGAACACCCGCATGACCACGTGAGGCCCCTCTTCCAGCTCAAGGTTGTCGACGATCGACTCCAGGCGACTCTTCAAGGCTGCTTCGTAATCTTCGCTGTCCAGGTACTCGCTCAGTTCAAGGATCAACCCCTTGTCGGAGACGAAGTCCTGCAACTGCCGCAACCAGTCGATGGGCGTCGGCAGGTCGGTGCCGGAGATCATCGGCAGGCCGGCATCACGGAATACCGCTTCGCTGAGAATGGTCGGCAGCATGCGTCCGTTGATCTGCCGCAGCAGGTCCAGTTCACGATCACTGGCCGCCGCGACCGGGGCCAAGGGCATCAGGTGCTGGTAGAGCCAGCTCACGCCCAGGTCATGCTCGCGACACCACTGCACGGTGTCAGCCAGCGACTGGATGACACTGAGGCTATCGCTCAACTCGCTGTGCTGATGGGTCGCCAGGGTGGTGCACACCAGGCGCGAAACGTACTGGTGACCCCGCTCGCCAACCAGTTGCAGCAGCGCCAGCGCCTCGATGCTGCTCAGCCCCAGCCAGGCCGGCAACCGGGCCAGGCGATAGAAGGCCGACACCACCGCGTGGGACCAATTAAGCACTTCGCCCTGGCGTTTCTGCCGCTTCTGCCCCTGCCCCATCGCCTGGGCGATGTAGCGCGCCAGGTACAGGTAGGTTTCGTAGTCGATGCCAAGGGCTGCGCAGAGGTGGTGGATCTTGCGGTATTCGACCTCGTTGCCCGGCACGATATTGAACTCATCGCCGTCCAGCACCAGGGGTTCGCTGAACAGCGTCGGGTCATTGAATACCCGGTCGAACTGTGGGATTTCACTGCCTCGGGCATACAGGGCAACCCCTTGCAGGAGTGCGGCGAAGTCCTCAGCGCTGACCTTGAAGTCCCGGCGCAGACGCCGGAACAGACCCAGGGCGCGCAGGGTGTTCTCGGTGATTTCCTCGCCGCGGCCAGCGCTGCCGTACTCGGCCTGGAGGGCAGCGTCGAGCAGCAGATCGGTCTCGCCGAAGGACAGCTCCAGCCAGCGCGCCAGGCGGGTCATGCGCTGCAT
>DQAA01000268.1 GCA_003523465.1 Pseudomonas sp. | reverse complement strand
CTCGAATAGCTCTCGGCCATGATCGAGCAGACGATCAGCTGCAGCGGGTGATAGATCATGATCGGCAGCAGGATCAGGCCCAGCCCCGGGTGCGCACCGAAGATCAGCGCGGCCATCGGCGCCCCGGCGGCGAGGGATTTCTTGCTGGCGCAGAACACTGCGGCGATCTCGTCGGCACGGTTGAAGTGCAGGGCGCGGGCGGTGCGGGTGGTCAGCCAGAGCACCAGGGCCNNACAGCACCGACAGGCCCTGCTGCTGCCACATGCCGGACATCATCGAGTTGCAGAAGGCGGCGTAGACCAGCAGGAGGATCACCACCTTGTCCATCACGTTGGTGTAGCGCTTGTGCTTGGCGAAGAATTTGCCCAGCCACGGGCGCAGCACCTGGCCCAGCAGCAGCGGGGCGAGCAGCAGGCCGCAGAGGTCGAGCAGGGTGGCGCCGAGGTCGATGCCGTCGCTGCCGCTGCCCACCACCAGGCTGCACAGCCACGGGGTGATGAAGATACCGAGCACGCTGGACAGGCTGGCATTGAGGATCGCCGCCGGCACGTTGCCGCCGGCGCTGCCGGTCAGGGCCACCGACGAGGAGATGGTCGAGGGCAGGGCGCACAGGTAGAGGAAACCGAGCATCAGCAGCGCCGGGATCTGCGTGCCGAGCACGGTCTTGCCCAGCAGCCAGAGCAGCGGGAAGACCACGAAGGTGAAGACCTGCACCATCACATGCAGGCGCACGTTCTTCAGGCCGTGGCGGATCTGCTCGCTGGACAGGTTGATGCCGTGGAGGAAGAACACCAGGAACACGCCGATATTGATCACGTATTCGGCGTGCATGCCCCCGCCGGCGGCGCCGAAGCGGGGGAACAGCCAGGCGAGAAAGGTGGCGAGGAACATGCCGCAGAGGAACCAGTCGGTGACCACGCGCTTGAGGTGCTTGAATGCTTGCATAGGCGGACCTTCGAATCATCTTGTAATAATCAGCCGTGACGTTAACCTGCGAGGCAGTTTCCGTCTTGCGACATAAGGCCAAGCGATGCCGACTAACGGACAAAACCTCTCTCCCCGTCGGATTCCGGACCTCAGCGTGCTGCCGAGGCCGTTGTACGCGCGGGCGGAAAGCCTCGGCGCCGGCTCGTGGACGACTCGCCACCGGCATGACTGGGTGCAGTTTTCCTACGCCATCAGCGGCGTGCTCGGGGTGTACACCGCCGAGGGCAGTTACTTCGCCCCGCCGCAGTGGGGGGTGTGGGTGCCGGCAGGGGTCGAGCATGAGGTGATCACCTCGACCCGTGCGGAAATGCGCAGCCTGTACGTGCGTCGCAGCGATTCGACCTGGGCTCCGGGGCATTGCCGGGTACTGGAAGTCACACCGCTGGCGCGCGAGCTGATCAAGCAGTTCTGCCAGTACCCGGTGGACTACCCGGAAGGCGAGAGTGACGAGGCGCATCTGGTCCGGGTTTTGCTCGATCAACTGCGCTCGTTGCCGGAAGTGGGGTTTTCCCTGCCGTTGCCGCAGCATCCGGGGTTGCTGGAGGTGTGCAACCGCTTGCTGGAGAATCCCGAGCAGGCGCACAACCTGGAACACTGGGCACAGCGCCTGGGGCGTTCGGAAAAGACCCTGATGCGTCTGTTCCAGCGCGAGACCGGCCTGAGCTTTCGTGCATGGCGCCAGCGCATGCGCCTGTTATCGTCGCTCGATGCCCTGGAGCAGGGCCAGAGCGTCACACAGGCGGCATTGGGATGCGGTTACGATTCCACCTCGGCGTACATTGCCGCCTTCAAGGGGCTGTTCGGCGCGACTCCCGGGGAACTGTTCCGGGAATGAGCTGACGTAAATTGAAACCAAGTCGTCTTTGCTCCGGGACCGTTACCGGCAGGGCGCTTGAGCTATCGTGTGCGCCTCGCCTGAAAGGGGCGCCTCCAAATCAGTGGCAAACAGGAGCAAGAACAAAAGCCGATGAAGACTCCCAAACGGATAGAACCGCTGGTCGAAGACGGGATGGTCGATGAAGTGCTGCGCCCGCTCATGAGCGGCAAGGAAGCGGCGGTGTATGTGGTGCGCTGTGGCCGTGAGCTGCGCTGCGCCAAGGTTTACAAGGAAGCCGACAAGCGCAGCTTCCGCCAGGCCGCCGAATACCAGGAAGGCCGCAAGGTGCGTAACAGCCGCCAGGCCCGAGCGATGGCCAAGGGTTCCAAGTACGGCCGCAAGGAAGCCGAGGAAGCCTGGCAGAACGCCGAAGTGGCAGCGCTGTTTCGCCTCGCCAGTGCCGGGGTGCGGGTACCCAAGCCCTATGACTTCCTCGACGGCGTGCTGTTGATGGAGTTGGTCACCGATGAAGACGGCCAGGCTGCGCCGCGGCTCAACGATGTGCACCTGGAAGCCGACCAGGCCCGCGAATACCACGCCTTCATCATTCGCCAGATCGTGCTGATGCTCTGCGCCGGCCTGGTACACGGTGACCTTTCCGAATTCAACGTGCTGCTCGGCCCCGACGGCCCGGTGATCATCGACCTGCCCCAGGCGGTGGACGCGGCGGCCAACAACCATGCGTTCAACATGCTGGAACGGGATGTTGAGAACATGGCCCACTACTTCGGCCGTTTCGCTCCCGAGCTCAAGCAGACCCGCTATGCCCAGGAAATGTGGGCGCTGTACGAGGAGGGTGCATTGCTGCCGGACAGCGTCCTCACCGGCGTGTGGCAGGACGACGAGCACACCGCCGACGTGGGCGGTGTGATGCGCGAGATCGAGGCGGCGAAGTTCGAAGACGCCCGGCGCCGTGCAGGCCGCGAAGAGGCGGAACGTGGTCCGGTCAAGGGCGAAGAGCCTCCGCCCCCTTGGGCCCAGTGAGGCGTCAGTGACAGCAGCCGGCTGCCAGGTCCTTGAGGATCGGGCAGTCGGGACGGTCGTCGCCGTGGCAGTGGGCGACCAGTTCGCTGAGGGTGTCGCGCAGGCTCACCAATTCCTCGATTCGCCGGTTCAGGTCAGCGATATGCTCGTTGGCCAGGGCCTTGACGTCGGCGCTGGCGCGCTGGCGGTCCTGCCACAGGGTCAGCAGTTTCGCCACTTCTTCCAGAGAAAACCCCAGGTCCCGCGAGCGCTTGATGAAGGTCAGGCTGTGCAGGTCGTCCTGACCGTAGAGGCGATAGCCACTGTCGCTGCGCGACGCGGGTTTGAGCAGGCCGATGGATTCGTAGTAACGGATCATCTTCGCGCTCAGACCGGTGCGTTTGGCTGCCTGACCGATGTTCATGCCTTGTGTTCCTCCGCGGGTGTTTCGGGTTTCCAGGTTTTCAGCAGCAGGGCATTGCTCACCACGCTGACGCTGGACAGGGCCATGGCCGCGCCGGCCAGTACCGGATTGAGCAGGCCGAAGGCGGCCAGGGGAATGCCGATCAGGTTGTAGATGAAGGCCCAGAACAGGTTCTGGCGGATCTTGGCGTAGGTCTTGCGGCTGATTTCCAGGGCCGCCGGGACCAGGCGCGGATCGCCGCGCATCAGGGTGATGCCGGCGGCCTGCATGGCCACGTCGGTGCC
>DQAA01000269.1 GCA_003523465.1 Pseudomonas sp. | reverse complement strand
GGCGGGGCTGCAAGGGCGCCTGCTGCAGCGCAAGCTGGAGCACATCCCGGCCATCGCCATGCCGACCATGCTCCTGCTCAAGGACGGGCGCAGCACCGTCCTGCTCGGCTGGGAGAATGAAAACACCGCGCGCCTGCTGCTCAGCGAGAGCGACGGCGGCGAGGTGCACGTCAGCCGCGAAGCATTGGAGGCGGACTATTCGGGGCGGGTGTTCTTCGCCCAGCCGCAGCACAAGTTCGACGTCAACCACGGCAACCTCATCCCCCGCGCCCGCTCCTGGTTCCGCGACACCCTCAAGCGCTCGCGCTGGCTCTACGCCGACGCCATCGCCGCCAGCCTGATCATCAACATCATCGCCATGGCCGCGCCGCTGTTCGTGATGAACGTCTACGACCGCGTGGTGCCGAACCAGGCCACCTCGACCCTGTGGGTGCTGGCGATCGGTATCACCGGCGCCTACGTCTTCGACCTGATCCTCAAGGGCCTGCGCAGTCTCTGTCTCGACCTTGCAGGGAAAAAGACCGACCTGATCATCTCCGCCACGCTGTTCGAACGCATCGTCGGCATGTCGATGAAGTACCGCCCGGCGCGGGTCGGCAGCTTTGCCCAGAACATCCACGAGTTCCAGGGCCTGCGCGACTTCCTCGCCTCGCTGACCCTGGCCAGCCTGATCGACCTGCCGTTCACCCTGTTGATCCTGATGGTCATCGGCATCATCGGCGGGCACCTGGTGTGGATCCCCGTCGTTGCCTTCCCCCTGGCCCTGGGTATCGGCTACGCCTTGCAGAAACCCCTGACCGCCACCCTGGAGCGGACCATGGCCCTGGCCTCCGAGCGCCAGTCGAGCCTGATCGAAACCCTCGCCGGCCTCGACGCGGTCAAGGTCAACAACGCCGAAAGCGAACGCCAGTACATGTGGGAGCAGACCATCGGCACGCTGAGTCGCCTGGAACTGCGGGTCAAGGTGCTGTCGGGCCTGGCGATGAACATCACCTTGCTGATCCAGCAAATGGCCGGGGTCACCCTGATCTGCTTCGGCGTCTACCAGATCATGGCCGGCAACCTCAGCATGGGCGGCCTGATCGCCTGCTACATGCTCAGCGGCCGCGCCCTGGCGCCACTGGGTCAACTGGCCGGCCTGCTGACCCGCTACCAGCAGGCCAAGGTCACCATGGTCTCCACCGACCAGATGATGGAACTGCCCCAGGAGCGCAACTTCGAGGAACGCCCGCTGAGCCGCCGCGTGCTGCAGGGTGCCCTGGAATTCCGCGGTGTCGACTTCACCTACCCCAACCAGCAGAACCCAGCGCTGAAGAACATCAGTCTGGCCATCCGCCCGGGCGAGAAGGTCGGCATCATCGGTCGCAGCGGCTCGGGCAAGAGCTCGCTGGCCAAGCTGGTGGTGGGCCTGTACGAGGCCGACGCCGGTTCGCTGCTGGTGGATGGCGTGGACATTCGCCAGATCGACGTCAGCGAGCTGCGCCACAACCTCGGCTACGTGCCCCAGGACATCCAGCTGCTGGCCGGCACCCTGCGTGACAACCTGGTCAGCGGTGCCCGCTACGTCGAGGACGAAATGGTCCTGCAGGCCGCCGAACTGGCCGGGGTTCACGAGTTCGCCCGCTTGCACCCGCAAGGCTATGAGCTGCAGGTGGGCGAGCGAGGCCAGAACCTCTCCGGCGGTCAGCGGCAGAACGTGGCCCTGGCCCGTGCGCTGTTGCTCAACCCGCAGATCCTCCTGCTCGACGAACCGACCGCCGCCATGGACAACACCGGTGAGGAGCGTCTCAAGCAGCGCCTGCAGGCGGTGATCGAGAACAAGACCGTGGTGCTGGTGACGCACCGTGCCTCGTTGCTGACCCTGGTAGACCGGCTGATCGTTGTAGACCGCGGCCAGATCGTCGCGGATGGCCCTAAGGCTGCTGTCATGGATGCACTGAAGAAGGGGCAGATCAGTGTTGCTTAAATCTGGAGTTGGACGCTTCAAGGACACCCTGCGCGGCTATTTCAAAGGCTCGCAATCCTTCGGCGGCGAGCCGCTGCCGGAGGTCAACAAGGCCCTGGTGGAAGACGCCCCGCGCATCGTGCGGCTGACCATCTGGGGGATCATCTGCTTCTTCCTGTTCCTCGTGCTGTGGGCCAATTTCGCCGTGCTCGACGAGGTCACCCGCGGCGACGGCAAGGCGATTCCGTCGTCGAAACTGCAAAAGATCCAGAACCTGGAGGGCGGTATCGTTTCCGAAATCTTCGCCCGTGAAGGTGAAGTGGTCGAAGCCGGTGCGCCGCTGCTACGCCTGGACGCCACCCGCTTCGTCTCCAACGTCGGCGAAACCGAGGCCGACCGTGTGGGCCTGGCCCTGCGGGTCGAGCGCCTGAGCGCCGAGGTCGAGGACCGGCCGTTGACCATCGACGCCGAGTTGCGCAAGGCCGCACCGAGCCAGGCGGCCAATGAAGAGTCCCTGTACAACAGCCGCCGCCAGCAGCTGCAGGATGAAATCGGCGGTCTCCAGGAGCAGTTGGTACAGCGGCAACAGGAGCTGCGCGAGTTCGGCTCCAAGCAGGCCCAGTACCGCAACAGCCTGAACCTGCTGCGCCAGGAAATCGGCATGTCCGAGCCGCTGGTGGCCCAGGGTGCGGTGTCGCCGGTGGAAGTGCTACGTCTCAAGCGTGCCGAAGTGGAAAACCGCGGTCAGCTCGACGCCACCACCCTGGCGATCCCGCGTGCCGAGTCGGCGGTCAAGGAAGTCGAGCGCAAGATCGACGAAACCCGCGGCAAGTTCCGCAGTGACGCGCTGACCCAGCTCAACGAAGCCCGTACCGACCTGAACAAGACCGAAGCCACCGGCAAGGCACTGGAAGACCGGGTAAGCCGGACCCTGGTTACCTCGCCAGTGCGGGGGATCGTCAAGCAGGTGCTGGTCAACACCATTGGTGGCGTGATCCAGCCGGGCAGCGACCTGGTGGAGATCGTCCCGCTGGACGACACCCTGCTGGTGGAAGCGCGGATCCGTCCACAGGACATCGCCTTCCTGCACCCGGGCCAGGAAGCCATGGTCAAGTTCACCGCCTATGACTTCACCATCTACGGTGGGCTCAAGGCCAAGCTGGAGCAGATCGGCGCGGACACCATCACCGACGAGGAAGGCAACACCTTCTACCTGATCAAGCTGCGTACCGACCGCAGCCACCTGGGCAGCGACGAGAAACCGCTGCTGATCATCCCGGGTATGGTCGCCTCGGTGGACATCATCACCGGCAAGAAGAGCGTGCTGAGCTACCTGCTCAAACCGATCATCCGCGCTCGGGCCGAAGCCCTGCGCGAACGTTGATCTGCCGGGCTGCACGGACCCTGTGGGAGCGGGTTCACCCGCGATTGCGGTAG
>DQAA01000267.1 GCA_003523465.1 Pseudomonas sp. | reverse complement strand
CGCTTCAGAGTGATTCAATGGTTACTCTGGAGTGAAAGAAAAAAGGCCCTTCGGGGCCTTTTTTCGTTGTGCTGAAAGCTACCGAAATCCGGCAGCATCCGAGATTTCAAGTACACGATTGAGTGGACGAAATCCGGAGGTACCAGACTGTGAGGCCGGCAGCCCTCCACGGGCTGTCGGCGATGTACTAGCCTCCAGGCCGTCAACGCCTGCTCAATTCGCCAATCCGGCTTTATCCAGTACCTTGTCGAGCCATGACTGATCGACCGCGCCTGTCGCGATCTCGGCCTTGACCAGTTCCTCGTGGGCCTCGTGCGCCCTCGCCAGGGTGAGCACTGGTTCCGCGAGCTCCTGGGCGAACGCGACGACCCCGTCTTCGTCACCGATGATGATATCGCCCGGGTTGACGATCATCCCGCCCACCGACACCGGCACGTTGATTTCCCCCGGGCCGCTCTTGTAGGGGCCGCAGTGAACGACGCCCCGGGCATAGCATGGGCTGTCCCGGAAGCTTTCGACATCACGGATGGCACCATCCACCACGAAGCCGACGCATCCGCGCTGCTGCGCATAAAGCTTGATCAGTTCGCCGATCACCGCATTGTTGGTGTCGCCCTGGGCGTCGATCACCAGGACATGCCCCGGTTCGAGCAGGGTCAGCGCCTTGTAGATGAACAGGTTATCGCCCGGACGGGTTTTCACGGTCAGGGCAGTACCGACCATCTTGCCCGAGGTGTTGTAGCGGGTCAGGCCGCGGGCGCCGATGTGGCGACCCAGGTTGTCACTGATGTGGGGTGTAACGACCGCGCGGAACGACTCGATGACGTGCGCAGGGGCGAGCGGGGGGGAGGGAAGAACACGGGACCCGGGTAACAGCATGACCATCTCCTGAATGACGTAACCCCAAGGGGGTGCCCGTCGATGTTAGGAAAGATCGGCTTTTACTTTTAGCGATATTTATTAATGAAAAGACATCGCTTCAGGTGATGATAAGGCGGCTGAAGTCGCAGGTCTGCTGCGCCAGCCGAGCCACTTCGACGCTCAGTCCCTGGTAGCGGTCGGCCCGGTGGACGCATACGTAGCTGATCGCCGGCAAGGGCAGGTCG
Source organism: Pseudomonas sp. (assembly GCA_003523465.1). GTDB lineage: Bacteria > Pseudomonadota > Gammaproteobacteria > Pseudomonadales > Pseudomonadaceae > Aquipseudomonas. Next base: position 3,729 of record DQAA01000267.1, on the reverse strand, counting down.
GTGTGGATTACCTTCAATTTACCCTGGCGGATCACCGACCCCATGCACTCCAGGGGCAGGTAGCTGATGCCGACGCCGGAGATGGCCAGCCCGACCTGTGCCACCAGATAGTTGCTGGTCAGGGTCCGGTTGAGGCGCACGTTATGTGCGGCCAGCCAGCGTTCGTAGGTTTGCCCGGTACCGGAGCTGCCGCCCTGGGTCAGCACCGTCAGGGATGACAGCTGTTGCAGGCTCATGGGCTCGTCGCCCGGATACAGCGCCGGGGAACACATCCAGGCGTTTTCCACGGCGGCCAGGGAGCTGGTGACGAAGCGTGCGTCGCGGAAGATATCGGGCACGATGATCAGGTCGAGTTCATCGGCTTCCAGGCGTCGCAACAGGTCCGTGCTCAACTCGATGGAGGGCTCCAGATCGATCTTGGGGTAGGTCTGGTGGATGCGCTCGACCAGGGTTGGCAGCCAGGTCAGGGCAGTGAGTTCGGTGACGCCTATCCTGAAGCGCCTGACCAGGGTTTCCTTCGAACTTATCCGCTCAAGCAGGTCATCGCGCTGACGGAGCATCTCGACCGCACACTCGTACAGTTCGACGCCTTTCTGGGTGAGGCGCGCGCTGCGCCTGGAGCGGTCGAAGATCGAAACGCCGAAGGCGTCCTCCAGTTCCTGCACACGCTTGGAGATCGCCGATTGCGACATGTTGAGCTTGGTCGCCGCAGACTCGAAGCTCCCCAGCTCGACGATCCAGAAGATGGCTTCAATCTGCTTGAGTGTGATCAATTTTTTCTACCTGGCGTCGAAAAGGCCTGTTCCAGAGCGGCTGCGAGGATCTCGCAGGCAGTGGGTGCGGGCCTGATTGTCCACTAAAAGTGATGAATTGTGGTGAGTATTTGTCGCTTTTCTTCTCCCGTTCCTGAGCCTAGATTACGCCCGAATTACAAAAACAAAGGGTGTACAAGTATGTCGACCGCTGAAACAGCCCATGCCAAAGGGCGCAGCAGCTATCGATGGGTCGTGGCCGGGATGATCTTTTCGATCTACACCATCGCCGCCGCCGATCGGGCCAACCTGGGTGTCGCGCTGCCGTTCATTCGCCAGGAATTCGCCATGAGCAACGCCGAGGCGGGCGGGCTGATGAGCCTCTTCCTCCTGGCTTATGCCCTGGCCCAGATTCCCGCCGGGCTGGCGTTCAGCCGCTTTGGCGTCAGCCGGATCCTGCCGACGGCCATGGTCATGACCTCGGTGCTGACCGGCCTTGTCGGCACTGCGGGCTCGCTGATCGCCTTGAAGCTGTACCGTTTTGGCCTGGGCCTGGCCGAGGGTCCGCTTCCCATCAGCATGACGACCACCATCAACAACTGGTTTCCGCCCCGGGAGAAGGGCATCGCATCCGGTATCTTCCTGTCTGCGGTGAAGTTCGGACCCGTCATAGTCCCGCCGCTGTGCGCGGTGATCATTTCGGTCTGGGGCTGGCGCGAGGTGTTCTACTTCTTCGCCATCCCGGGCATCCTCCTGTCGATCCTCTGGTACTTCATGATCGCCGACCACCCGTCGAAGAGCCGTTTCGTCAACCAGGAGGAACTGGACTACATCGCGGACCAGACCCCGCAGGGGGCGCTTTCCCCTGCCGGCACCCCGCAGAAAAAGGCCGGCCTTGGCCTCAAGCGCCTGGACTTCCTGATCCGCCGCCGTGAAGTCGCGCCCCTGGAAACCCGGCGCCAGGTGTTCGGTTCGTGGCTGGTCTGGGGCTGTGCCGCCAGTTACTGCTTCCAGTTGGGTGTATCGAGTGTCCTGCTGTCGTGGATCCCGACCTACCTGATCACCGTCAAGGGCTTCTCCGTGATGAACATGGGCCTGGTCTCGGCGGCACCCTGGGTGGGCGCGGTGCTGGGCAACCTGATCGGGGGCTATTGTTCGGACCGCTGGCTGGGCGGGCGACGCAAGCCGGGCATGCTGCTCTCGGCCCTGGGCACGTCGATCATGATGTACCTGCTGATCAATTCGCCGGCGGACCCGTTCCTCTACGGTCTGCTGCTGATGGCCACCGGGATGGTGTTGAGCTTCGGCTTCTCCTCCTACATGGTCTACCCCATGGCCCTGGCCACCAAGGCAACCTTCCCGATCGCCAATGCCATCGTCAACATGATCGGGCAACTGGGGGCTGCCGCGACGCCGTTCCTCACCGGCCTGCTGCTCGACAGCTACGGTTGGAACTATGTGTTCACCTACCTCGCCATCGGCTCGCTGATCAGCTTCGTGCTGCTGCTGACCATCGTCGAGCCGATTGCCAAGACCAGGCCAGCATGAGTTCGTCCTGGTCGGGCCTGTACATTTCTGTCGATCAAACTGTTGAGAGGAGCTAACGATGCATCCAGAAGATAAAGAGCTGGTCTCCCTGTTCCAAGGACTGGATACCCCGGGCGTTTCCGATGCGCTGGACAAGCTGGGCCTGCCGGGCCACTGCTTCGGGGTAATGCCGCTGGACAACTACAAGCAGGTGGTCGTCGGGCCCGCCTTCACCGTTCGCTATGTCTCGGCCAGCATTCCGCCGGGCACCGTGGGCGATTTCGTGGATGACGTGGCTGAAGGCGATATCGTGGTCATCGACAACGATGGCCGTACCGATTGCACGGTCTGGGGCGACATCATGACCCAGTACGCCGGGGCGCGGAACATTGCCGGCACGGTCATCGACGGGGTCTGCCGCGATGTGAACAAGGCGCTCGGCGACGGCTACCCGTTGTTCACCAAGGGCCGCTTCATGCGCACCGGCAAGGACCGCGTGCAGGTGGAGTCGGTCAACCAGCCGGTGTCCATCGGCCAGGCCCGTGTCAGCCCGCGGGACATCGTGGTGGCGGACGCCAATGGTGTCGTCGTCGTTCCGCGTGCACGGGCACATGAGGTCGCTGCGGTGGCCCGTCAGATCGAGGCGGTCGAAGCGAACATTCGCGAGCTGATCGGCAAGGGCCGCACGCTCAGCCAGGCGCGTGAAGAGCTGGGTTATCACACCTTGCAGCGCAAGTCCTGAACAGCCGGTACCGGGGGGGCAGCGTCTCTGCGCCTCGGGTGCCAGGCCATAGCTGATATGCCGAGGTTCTATAGCAGGCGGCAATGGCGCCCCCTAGAATAGCGACGCTTCCTGCGTTGATCGCACCCTCGCTTCCCCTCGTTTCCAGACCAAGGTTTTCTCGTGCAGCCCGATGCTCGTCTCCCTGGCGCCCCGGGCGTCGTTTGCCTAGGCCTGCTGCAGATCCTGGTCTGGGGTGGTTCGTTCTTCCTGCTGGCGGTCATGGGTGAGCCGATCACCCGCGATACAGGCTGGGCCGCACACTGGGTCTATGGGTCGCTGTCCCTCAGCCTGATGGTGGCTGCGTTGCTCGCCCCCCTGTCCAGCCGCCTGGTCGCGCGCCATGGTGGTCGTGTGCAACTGGCCTGCAGTGGTGCCATCGTCGCCTTCGGGCTATTGCTGGTCGCGTCCAGCCAGAGCCTGGCCTGGTTCATGCTGGCCTGGGGGGTGATCGGGGTCGGCATGGCCTGCGGGCTGTACGAGACGCTCTTCGCCACCCTGGGCGCCCTGTATGCCGAAAGGGCGGGCAAGGCGATCATCGGCATTACCTTGATTTCCGGCTTCGCTACCACCTTGTCGTGGCCATTGGTGGCCCTGGCGATCGAGTACATGGGCTGGCGCCAGACCTGCGTCGCCTATGCCCTGTTGCTGCTTGTGGTGGTAGCGCCC
>DQAA01000367.1:393-3461 GCA_003523465.1 Pseudomonas sp. | reverse complement strand
GCTTCCCCGAGGGCGTGTTCGAGGTGATCAACGTCACCCCTGATGGCGTGTCCAAGGCCATCGCCGACCCGCGCATCGCCGCCGTGACCCTGACCGGCAGCGTGCGCGCCGGTACCGCGATCGGTGCCCAGGCCGGTGCCGCGCTGAAGAAATGCGTGCTGGAGCTGGGCGGTTCCGACCCGTTCATCGTGCTCAACGATGCCGACCTGGATGAGGCGGTAAAGGCTGCCGTTATCGGCCGCTACCAGAACACCGGCCAGGTCTGCGCCGCAGCCAAGCGCCTNNCTTCACCGAGAAGTTCGTCGAGATGACCCGCGCCCTGGTGGTGGGTGATCCGCGCAATACCGAGACCTATATCGGCCCGATGGCCCGTTTCGACCTGCGCGACGAGCTGGACGGCCAGGTCCAGGCCACCCTGGCCGAAGGCGCCACCCTGCTGCTGGGCGGCGGCAAGGCCGAAGGTGAAGGCAACTACTACCAGCCGACCGTGCTGGCCGATGTCACCGACCAGATGACCTCGTTCAAGGAAGAGCTGTTCGGCCCGGTGGCCTCGATCATCACCGCCCGCGACGCCCGGCATGCCCTGCAACTGGCCAACGACAGCGAGTTCGGCCTGGCCTCGACCATCTACACCGCCAACGTCGAGTTGGCCGAGCAACTGGTGGAAGAACTGGACACCGGCGGTATCTTCATCAACGGCTACTGCGCCAGCGACCCGCGGGTAACCTTCGGCGGCGTGAAGAAAAGCGGTTTCGGACGTGAGCTGTCGCACTTCGGCGTGCGCGAGTTCTGCAACGCGCAGACGGTGTGGCTGGATCGCAACTGATCGGCAGTTGAAAGACCGCCAGGCCCCCATGAGTGATCGCTCATGGGGGCCTTTTCGTTTCCGCTGCACGGGACCTGAGCATTGCCAAGATAATACTCATTGGCCATCATGCGCCGCGCAAAATCGGCATTGCCCTGTCACTACGACGGGTAGCGAATCAAGGAAAAGGAAGGCATGACGCAGAGTGATCTAGTAGGGATCGTGGAAGTCGGGATGTGGGCGGGTTTCTGGATAGCGATCGTCCAGCACTACAGACAGAAAGGACGGGGCGGCCTGTTTCGGCATCTCGCAGGCTTCCTCGGTGGCGGGTTCCTGACCCTGGGGCTATTCACCGCGCTGTTCTTCTTCGGGGTGATGCCGGACCATCCGAAAACCTTCAACCTGACCCCGGAGCAATACGCCAAGCAGCTCAACCCTCTGCTCGAGGAATGGGAGCATCGCCCTCAGGTCGACCCGACGAACATCAGCGAACAAGAGAGCTATGACCTCCTGAAGGCCAGGCTGGATCCTTACACCACCGTGTTCGCGGCCATTTCGAAGTACGACGGCAAGATTTATCGCATCTACGTCGAGGGACAGTTCAACAGCGACCTGAACGCCTTCAAGCACATGACCCGCCTGGCGTCCGCAGCCTTGGCCGCCACCCAGAAAGACGCGGTGACTGCAGACGTCTACGAACAGATGGGCGACCTGGCCGATGGCAAGACCGTGGTCCTGGGAGATGCCAGCCTCACCTTCGAACTGAAGCGTGGCGTCGGCATGAAGTTCCTGGCCGACCCGCTCTGATGCCTTGTCGCCGGTAACGGCTCCGTGTCGATGCTCCAACCGCGAGATCGACACGGTTTCGCCACTACCGCAAACGCCCCTCGCCCCGTAGAATGCGCTCCTTTTTTTCCGGGGCATCCTCTCCATGAGCTCAATCGAACAAGGCCCGGCACAGGCCAATGAACTGGTGCTGGGTCTGGAAGACCGGCCGCGCCTGGTGATCGGCCTGCTGGCGGCGCTGCAGCACCTGCTGGCGATCATCGTGCCGATCGTGACCCCGGGCCTGCTGATCTGCCAGGCGCTGGGCGTATCGGCCCGCGATACCAACCTGATCGTGTCGATGTCGCTGGTGATCTCCGGCATCGCCACCTTCGTCCAGTGCCGGCGCTTCGGGCCGTTCGGTGCCGGGTTGCTGATCGTCCAGGGCACCAGCTTCAACTTCGTCGGACCGCTGATCGCCGGCGGCGCGCTGATGGTCAAGCAAGGCACGCCAGTGGAAGCGGTGATGGCGGCGATCTTCGGCGTGGTCATCGCCGGCTCGTTCGTGGAGATGGGCATCTCACGCATCCTGCCCTTCGTCAAGCGCCTGATCACCCCGCTGGTGACCGGCATCGTCGTGCTGATGATCGGCCTGACCCTGATCAAGGTCGGCCTGATCAGCATGGGCGGCGGTTTCGCCGCCATGGGCAACGGTACCTTCGCCAATGGCGAGAACCTGCTGCTGTCCGGCGTGGTGCTGGCGATCATCGTGGTGCTCAACCGTATTCCGGTGGTGTGGATGCGCAGTTGCGCCATCGTTATCGCCCTGGCCGTGGGCTATGCCCTGGCCGGCTACCTGGGGCGCCTGGACTTCACCGGCATGCATGAAGCGGCGCTGTTCCAGGTGCCGGTGCCGCTGCACTTCGGCATCGGTTTCTCCTGGTCGCTGTTCATCCCGATGCTGGTGATCTACCTGGTCACTTCGCTGGAAGCCATCGGCGACGTCACCGCCACCAGCAAGGTCTCGCGCCAGCCGGTGGAAGGCCCGCTGTGGATGCAGCGGATCAAGGGCGGCGTGCTGGTCAACGGCGCCAACTCGTTGCTGGCCGGGGTATTCAACACCTTCCCCAGCTCGATCTTCGCGCAGAACAACGGCGTGATTCAGCTGNNCCGCCATATCGGCGTGTGGATCGCCCTGATGCTGGTGCTGCTAGGCCTGTTCCCGGCGGTGGCCGGGGTGATCCAGGCGGTGCCGGAGCCGGTGCTGGGTGGCGCGGCCATGGTCATGTTCGGTGCCGTCGCCGCGTCGGGGATCAATATCCTCGCCAGCGTCAGCCTCGACCGCCGCGCCCTGCTGATCATCGCCGTGTCCCTGGCCCTGGGCCTGGGCGTGGCCCAGGTGCCGGAGTTCCTCGCTCATATGCCATCGGCCCTGCGTAATGTGCTGGAGTCCGGCGTGGCCACCGGCGGCATCTGTGCCCTGGTGCTGAACTGGTTC
>DQAA01000367.1:0-387 GCA_003523465.1 Pseudomonas sp. | reverse complement strand
CCGCAGCCTGCTGCGGGCTTTTTGCTTTATCATGCCGGGTGTTTTTCCCACAGGGCCTGCCATGAAGTTCGCCATCGCGGTTTTTTCTCCCGGCCACGCGCCCTCCTCGCGTCGCGCCTTGCTGTTCGCCCAGGCGGCCCTTGCCGGCGGCCATGAAATCGTCCGCCTGTTCTTCTATCAGGACGGCGTGCACAGCGCCTCGGCCAACGTGGTCACGCCCCAGGATGAAAACGATGTCCCGGCGCAGTGGCGCGAATTCGTCATCACCCACAACCTCGACGCCGTGGTGTGCATCGCCGCCGCCCTGCGCCGTGGCGTGCTGAACGACGAGGAAGCCAACCGCTACCAGCGCCCGGCGGCCAACCTGCCGGTGCCGTGGGAGTTGTC
>DQAA01000178.1:3803-3944 GCA_003523465.1 Pseudomonas sp. | reverse complement strand
CGAGGCTGCGGGCGGCCTTGAAGCCGGCCGGGGCGGCGCCGATGGCGAGGATCTTGCCGCCGTCGACATGCAGGTCGGTGACCTGGTCCAGGCCGCTGTTGGGGTCGATGACCCGGGCGCCGAGGATACTGAGGGTCACTG
>DQAA01000178.1:2032-3727 GCA_003523465.1 Pseudomonas sp. | reverse complement strand
GCCGACTCGATCTCCACGCCACGGTTGATCGGCCCCGGGTGCATGACGACGGCATCCGGCTTGGCCCCGGCCAGGCGCGCGGTGGTCAGGCCGAACAGGCGGTAGAACTCGCCTTCGCTCGGCAGCAGGCCGCCGGCCATGCGCTCACGCTGCAGGCGCAGCATGATCACCACGTCGACATCCTTCAGGCCCTCGGCGAGGTCGGTGTAGACCTTCACGCCGTACTGCTCGATACCGATCGGCAGCAGGGTTTTCGGGGCGATCACGCGGATGTCCGGGCAACCCAGGGCCTTCAGCGCGAGCATGTTGGAGCGGGCTACCCGCGAGTGCAGGATGTCGCCGACGATGGCGACGGAGAGGTTTTCGAAACCGCCCTTGTGCCGACGAATGGTCAGCATGTCGAGCATGCCCTGGGTCGGGTGGGCGTGACGGCCGTCGCCGCCGTTGATGATCGCCACGTCCGGGCACACGTGCTCGGCGATGAAGTGGGCGGCGCCGGAGTCGGCGTGACGCACCACGAACATGTCGGCGGCCATCGCTTCAAGGTTGCGCAGGGTGTCGAACAACGTCTCGCCCTTGCTGGTCGAGGAGGTCGACACGTTCAGGGTGATGACGTCCGCCGACAGCCGCTGGGCGGCCAGTTCGAAGGTGGTGCGGGTACGGGTGGAGTTCTCGAAGAACACGTTGCAGACGGTCTTGCCGCGCAGCAACGGGACTTTTTTCACCGCACGGGCGCCGACTTCAAGGAAGGAGTCGGCGGTATCGAGGATTTCGGTGAGCAGCTCGCGGGGCAGGCCGTCGAGCGAGAGGAAGTGGCGCAGCTGGCCCTGATCATTGAGCTGCAGCGGGCGCTTGGCGTCGATTGGCGTCATCGCGGGGGACTCTTAAAGGGCGGAAGCGGAGGCGAGGTCCTGGCGCTCGAGGGCGAGCGGCGCGGGGCCGGTCAATTTTACCCGCTCATGGGCGGCGAGCGACAGGGTGGCGCCGACCACGTTCGGGCGGATCGGCAGTTCGCCGGCATCCAGGTCGAGCAGGCAGACCAGGGTCACGCTGGCCGGGCGACCGTAGTCGAACAGTTCGTTGAGGGCGGCGCGGATGGTACGACCGCTCATCAGCACGTCGTCCACCAGCACCAGGTGCTGGCCTTCGATCTCGAATGGCAGCTCCGACGGGCGCACCTGCGGGTGCAGGCCGTTCTGGCTGAAGTCGTCACGGTAGAAGGACACGTCCAGGGTGCCGAAGGCTTCCTGGCTGCCCAGCTCGTCGAGCAGGGCCTGGGCTACCCAGACGCCGCCGGTACGGATACCGATGTAGCGCGGCTCGGTGATGTTGCGACGGCTCAGGTGGGCGCGAAGATCGACGGCCATCTGCCGGATCAGGTCGGCGGGATTGGGTAGGCTCATGCTTGCTCCTCAAAGGGCCGGGGCAGAAGGCTGGCCCGGCTTGTAACCGATGATCGGGGGGTTACGACTGCGCGGTGTTGGCCTCCAGCCAGCCTTGCAGCAGCAGGGCGGCGGCGATGGCATCGACCGGGTTGTCGCGGTAACTGCCACGCTGGCCGCCACGGGCCATGCGCTCGCCCTTGGCCTCGAAGGTGGTCAGGCGCTCGTCGTGGGTGTGTACCGGCAGGTTGAAGCGGCCGTTCAGGCGGCGGGCGAACTTCTCGGCACGCTCGCTCATCTCGCTTGGCGTGCC
>DQAA01000178.1:0-2022 GCA_003523465.1 Pseudomonas sp. | reverse complement strand
ATCAGCTTTTCGATCTGGCTCCAGTCCGGCACGCCGTTCTGTGCCTTCAGCGTGCACAGCTCGCGGGCCTGGCCGGTGATGACCTGGCCGACCGCGACGCCGATCTGCTTGGTGCCGTAGTCGAAGCCCAGCAACAGGCGAAGCTCGGCCATCAGGCGTGCCCCGCCTGGCTGGTCAGCAGGTTCAGGTTGATGCCCAGGCGCGCGGCGGCGGCATCGAGGCGCAGCTCGTTGGCCATGCCGAAGAGGATCTCGGGATCGAACGGGCAGTTGAGCCAGGCGTTGTCGGCCAGTTCCGCTTCCAGTTGGCCTGCTTCCCAGCCGGCGTAGCCGAGGGTGATCAGGCTCCGTTGCGGGCCGCTGCCATTGGCGATGGCGAAGAGGATGTCCTGGGAGGTGGACAGCGCCAGGTCATCGAGCTGGATGGTGGCCTGGTAGGTCTTTTCATTGCTGTGCAGGACGAAGCCCCGGTCCGTCTGCACCGGCCCGCCGATATAGATCGGCACGTTGGCGCTGGCGGGCGACGGTTCTTCCTCGGGGCGCAGTTGCTCGAGGATGTCGGCCAGGTTCAGCTCCTGCGGCCGATTGATCACCAGGCCCATGGCACCGTTCTCGTTGTGTTCAACGATATAGGTGAGGGTGTGGGCAAAATTCGGGTCCGCCATGTGTGGCATGGCGATCAGGAACTGATGCTTGAGGTAACTCGGGCTGAAATTTTTCATAGCGGCTAGTGTGGCGGCGAGGCGCCGGACTGACAAGCCGGCGCGTCGTTAATTGCTGGAGAGACGGTCGCCCCGGGCGAAGCGCCAGGTACGGATGATTTCCAGGCGGTCGATGTCCGAGAGATCGCCGGTGAACGGCGCAAATGGCGCCGCCAGGCGGACGATGCGCTGCGCCGCCTGGTCCAGCAGCGGCTGCCCGGACGACTCCAGCACCAGCACTTCATACAGCGAGCCGTCGCGGTTGATCGAAACCATCAGCCGCAGGCTGCCGTAGATCTGTTGGCGGCGGGCTTCGTCGGGGTAATTGAGGTTGCCGATGCGCTCGACCTTCTTGCGCCACTCGTCCTTGTACCAGGCGCCCTTGTCGCGCATGGTCGAGGCCGCACTGAGGCGGTGGATACGCGGGCGCTTGGCGTACAGCTGTTGTTCGTTGGCCAGTTCCGCTTCAAGGCTGGCGATCTGGCTGGACAGCTGCGAGCTGTCGAAATCCGGGGTGTCGGCCTTCGGCGCCACTTGCGGCTTGGCGTCCTTGGGCGCGTTCTGCACTTTCTGCGGCTTGGGCGCGACGGTGGTCACTGCGGCCTTGGCTGGCGCGGGGGGTATGTCTTCCTTGCGCGAGACCGGCGGCGGGGTGACCTTGTTCACCTTGTTGTCCTGGAACGGCGCCACTTCGGTGGTCTTGGGGACTTCCGCCTTGTCCAGGGTACCGCTGCCCTGCTGGTTTTCCTGGGCGAGAAAGTCGGCCTTCTTCGGCTTGGTTTCGCTCTTGAACATCGCCAGGGTGATGTCCATGGAATGACGGATTTCTTCCGGCTTGGCGAAGCTGAAGGTCACCCCGAGGATCAGCGCCAGGTGCAGCAGCGCCGCGACGAACAGAGTGAAGCCCAGGCGATCCGCCGGGCGGACGCGAGGTGGGGCGAAGTCGGCGGGGAGATCGGCGGGAAGCGTCATCTATAGTCCAGCAGCCGGGGAATGCCGGCAGAGCGGGGGAGCCAGGTCGAAAAGGACCGGCATGATAACCCACTCCGCAGGCTTTCCTCTTGTCGTCGGTCAGCGNNTCGATGGCGTCCATCAACTGCCCGCCGATATTGGTGTTGTAGGCCGCGTCGATCTCGCGGATGCAGGTCGGGCTGGTGACGTTGATTTCGGTGAGGTAGTCGCCGATCACGTCGAGGCCGACGAACAGCAGGCCCTTCTCACGCAGGGTCGGGCCGACCTGGGCAGCGATCCAGCGATCGCGGTCGCTCAGCGGACGGGCTTCGCCACGGCCGCCGGCGGCCAGGTTGCCGCGGGTCTCGCCG
>DQAA01000205.1 GCA_003523465.1 Pseudomonas sp. | reverse complement strand
GCAGGCGCGGAGGATGCCGTGGTGCTGGCTGGCGTCCAGTTGCTCCCACTGGGCGAGCAGCAGGTCGAGGTCGGTCCACTCGTCCAGGGCGCGGGTCATCAGCAGCGCGCGGCGCTGGCCTTCGACCTTGCGCTCGCCGTAGTACACCGCCTGCAAGGCCGGGATTCGCAGTTTCTGGTAGCGGCTGATATTGCGGAATTCGCGGGCGAAGGTCGGCTCGCCAAAGGGGGCGTGCAGGGTGTGGGTCAGGTAGTCGCTTTGGCGCTTGAGGTAGAACCCCTTGCCCTCCAGCTCCAGGCGGAACACGCTGCTCCAGCCACCGCGACCGGTGTTGGGCTCGTCCACCGCGTCCAGTTGCAGTGCCCAGAGCTGGTCGAAGCCGTTCAAGCCATGGCGTTCGAGCAGCGCCACATCGGCACTGGCGACAAAATCACTCATTCACGTCCCTCGAAAAACTTCACGATATGGCGGATGCGCTTCTTGTCCGCGGCGTTCAGGCGATCGCGCTGGCGGTATTGCAGGTAGAAGCGCAGGCGCTGGGTGGCCGACAGGTGATACTTGGCCACCTTGTCCAGGCACGCCAGGTCCTTGGTGATGCGGTAGCGCAGCATGAAGCCGCGCCAGAAGTCGCCGGTCGGGCAGTCGATGAAGAATAGCGTGCCGTCGGCATCGACCAGCAGGTTGCGCCACTTCAGGTCGTTGTGGGTGAAGTGGTGGTCATGCATGACCCGGGTATGCCGCGCCAGCTGGCGGCTGATGCTGTCGACCCACTGGCGATCCCGCAGCCGCGGATCGTTGCGCTCGGCCAGTACCGAGAGGTCTTCGGTGCGCGGCAGCTCGCGGGTGATCATCGCGCCGCGGCCGAAGCTCAGGCCGTTGCGTTCCAGGCCGCAGGCGACCACCTCGGCGGTGGGGATCTGCCATTTGGCGAACTGCTTGAGGTTCTGCCATTCGGCCTTGATCCGCGGCCGCCCGAGGTAGCGGCGCAGGTGCTTGCCGGCGCCGGTGTAGCGTTTGACGTAGTAGTTGACCCCGTCACGCTCGACGCGGATCACTTCGCTGAGCGGATCGCGGGTCAGGTGCTCGCCCTGCAGGGCGAAGACCTTCTCGATACTGCCGAAATCCTCTGCCAGGGCCGAATACTTCGGCTCCAGTGTCCAACCCGCCATCAGAGCGCGTCCCCATACCGTTGCTTACGCTCGTAGAGCTTTTGTGCCTTGCCGTCGAGCCAGCGCAGCAGGCCCGCGTGTTCGACGAGAATCTGCCGCAGCGGCTGCTGGAAATAGCCGCGCAGGAAGCGCAGCTTGTCGCGCCGGGTCAGGCCGATGTCCAGCGCCGAGAAATACAGCGCGGCGAGGTCCTTGTCGCGCCAGCGCCGGCTGATCTTGTCACGGGTCTGGGCGCGGTGCAGGTCGATGACCGACAGGCGGAAGTCATCCGCCGTCACCGGGCGATCGGTGTGCAGGAGGAAGTGGCAGATATAGCAGTCGCGGTGGTTGACCCCGGCGCGGTGCATGCCGCCGGTCATCTTCGCCACCTCGGCGATCAGCGCGCGCTTGAGACGCGGCTCGGGCGGCTGCCTGACCCAGTCAATGCTGAAGTCTTCCAGGCTGATGGTGGGCGCCAGTTCCTCGGTGACGATGAACGAGTGCTGGGTCGCCGGGTTGCTGCCGCGCTCGCCGAAGGCCACGGCGGTCATGGTCGGCACGCCGACTTCATGCAGGCGCTGGATGGCGGTCCATTCCTGGCCGGCACCGAGCACCGGCAGCTTGGCGCTGAACAGGTTCTTGAAGATCTCGCCCCAGCCGATACCGCGGTGGATCTTGACGAAGAAACCTTCGCCGGCCACTTCGGTACGCAGGGTGCGGCGGCCTTCCAGCTCGCGGTAGACCTCGCCCTGCAGGGCCTCGACGCCTTCGAAGGGGTCGCGCCCGGTCCAGAGCCGCTTGAACGGCTCCTTGAGTATCAGTTTCATGGGCGCTCCTGTCCGAGAATCACGTCGGCGGCATGCTCCGGCATGCTGTAGAGGTCGGCGGTTTCGGCGAAGGCCAGGCCGTTCTGGCCCCAGCTGGCGCGGGCGGCGGGGTCTTCGAGCATGCGTTGCAGGTAGCGGTTGAGCTGTTCCTGCTCGAACGGCTCGTCCAGCACCAGGCCGCTGTCGGCTTCGGCGATGTAGTGGGCATAACCGCACACGGCGGTGACCAGCACCGGCAGGCCGGCGACCAGCGCCTCCAGCAGGACGGTACCGGTGTTTTCGTTGTAGGCGGGGTGGATCAGCAGGTCGGCACCGANNCGATATCGCTGCGACCCTTGAGGAACTGCACCTGGTCGCCGAGGCCGAGGGTGGTGGCCTGCAACTGGAACACCTTGGGGTCGTCCTGGCCGATGACCATCAGCCGGGTGCGCTTGCGCAGGGCCGAGGGCAGGGCGGCGAGGGCCTTGAGGCTGCGGTCGGTGCCCTTGGTCTTGAACCCGGACCCGATCTGCACCATCAGCAGGTCGTCGTCGCCCAGGTCGTCGAGGTCGAT
>DQAA01000542.1:7709-8980 GCA_003523465.1 Pseudomonas sp. | reverse complement strand
GGGCGGCGAGTTCGTGTTCGAGCCCGCTGCGGCCGCTGCGGTCACTCAGGCGTACCCGCGGCGCGGTGCTTTCACGCAGGGCCCAGTGCTTGATCTTCGCCAGGGTGCTGGCCACGACGCGGGGGTCGCCCTTGTTGTCGCGGAAGTTCTGCTGGGCCGCGTGGGAGCAGCGCACGTCGTCCCAGGACACACCGGGCCGGAAGGCCTCGCTCTGCCAGGGCTCGAATAAGCCGGGGAAGTTGATGAATTCGAGCAGGGTCGGGTTTTCGTAGTGTTCCGGACGCTCCTGCACCCAGTAGTCGCCCATGCCGATCCGCAACAGCTTGTGCTGGTCGTTGTCGTCATAGGCCACCACGGTGCTGCTGGTGCCGAAGTCGATCGCCACGTTGCAGTCGCGCACGTCCCGCGCGGGGTTGCGCGCCCGTACGCCGTGTTCGGCAAGCACCGCCTCGTCCATGCCCCAGAACTCCCACAGGCCCTTGTGCGGGTCGGTGAGCTGGCTGGTTTCCAGTGCCGGCAGGCGGGCGCTGGCGAAGTCGATATCCAGGTAGGCAAGTTGCAGGTCCGGTGATTCCTGAAGCATTTCCAGGCGCAGGGGCTTGCCCTGGGCGCAGTCATGTATCTGCCAGCCCCGTTGCACGGCGATGCCGGCCAATTCGACGTTGCTTTTGCCTTTCAGAAGGTCGTTGCAGGCCAGCACGGCGCCCAGTCGGGAAACGGTCTGGTAGTCATCCAGGTCGATGGTGCCGTCCGTGGTGAGCCAATTGTATTTGTCCCGCAATCGGCCCTTGATGCCTTCATGCAGAGGGTTGGCGGTATTCCTGGCGAGCGCGGTGAGTTCTGTTTTGTTGGGCAGGCGCCAATCGGAGAGGTTTCCAGTATTGAGCCTGGCGGCCCTTTTTATTCCATCGGCGACATAGAAGGCCGCATCGAGTTCCGGGTTGGCATCCCAGAGCAGTCGGCTGTGACTCTCGTAGATCATGACCTTCTGTTCCGAAGTGCTGACCCACCAGAACGGCTGCCCGCTCAAGGACTCGGCGACCACCTGGGCCAACCTTGCGATGTAGCGTTTGTACACGGAGTCGGGAACGATCTTTTCCGAGGTGTCCATGCGGAATGTCCTTGGTCTGCAAAATGAAGGATTCGGGTCTCGCGGCGCTTCAGGTCCGCACCAGGGGCTTGCGCTGGACCTGTCCGGCGGCGTTGTGCAGCCCCGGCAGCCATTGCTCGCTGATGGCGTGGCCCAGCAGGGTGCCGCGTTCGTGGACGAG
>DQAA01000542.1:0-7654 GCA_003523465.1 Pseudomonas sp. | reverse complement strand
TTCGTTCGCCGACACGCCCCGTTGCTCGCTCTTGCAGCGTGCCGCCAGGTGATCCCAGAGCAGCAACAGGCGGTCCCACTGCGAGGCCGTGGCGATCACGCGGACCAACTGGCGGTCCTCCGGCTCATCGACGGCCAGCCAGCCCTGGGCGAGAGTTGCGTCGGCGCGGATGCAGTCGAGCAATTCGCGCTCCGGCAAGAGTGCGCTGGAGGTATCGGTCGGGGGGATTTCGCCTGGCTCCGGGGCGACGAACCGGCGGATGCATTCCCGGACCGCGGGGTCGGACTGGAGCAGCGCCAGCAGCACCTCCCGCACCTGGTCATTCATTGGATCGGGGGCGGGCAGGGGGTGATCCTGGTTCAAACGGAAGCCTCCATCAGCACCTGCATGGAACGGCGCATCCGCAGTGGATACGTCAGTTGGCGGCAGAAGTCGATGATGCTGGAGCGCTCCTGGTAACTCAGGCGCTGGAAGTTGTGCTTCATGTCCATCACCCGCCACTCATTGGGTTCCTCGTAGGGCGATGCCACCTCGGGTATGTCCTGGCTGTCGGCATGCAGTGCCAGTTCCTCCGGCCCCACGGTGTTCCAGAAGTTGTGATAGATGATCGGCAGGTACTGTACCAGCAGCGCCATGCTCGGGGCGTTGGCCTTTTTCAGGCGTTCGCGCAGGGCCTTGTTTTCCCGGCGCAACTGGTTCACTTCGTCGAGGCGGATACGTTGTTCCAGCGAGCGGGTGCGTTCGGCCAGCATGTCCAGGTAGCGGTACACCACCTCGGTCTGGGTGAAGGAGCCGAGAAACTGCTCCAGCGGCTCGGCCTGGAGGGGAGTGGTTGCCGTGTCGGCGCGAGGGTCAGCGGAGCTCATGGGGCAATGGATCTCTGGGTACTGGCAACGCCCCGCCCGGCAGCGGATGCCGGGCGGGGTGGTGGTTTCAGTGAAGGGTTTGCAGGGTTCGTTCGAGGGCCTGGGCCTGGTCGCGCAGCCCCGCCAGCAAGGTCTGTTTTTCCTCGGCGCTGGCCTGGCTCTGCGCGGTAAGCATGTCGATATCCTGCAGGCGCTCGTCAAGCAGCGCTGCCACCCGGTCTTCCCAATAGCTGCGGACCTGGTTGTGCAGCAGTTCATCCATCGCCGATACCTGCCGGTCGAAGCTTTGCAGCCATTGCGTGCAGGCCTTCTCGCCGTTGCGGCGCAACTGCCCGCTGCGCTCCTGTTGCAACTGCAGAACGGCTTGCCGGTGTGCCTGCTCGGCCTTCTGCTGCAAGCGTTGCAGATCCTGCTCCAGGCGCGCCTGTTCGTTCTGGCTTTGCTCCAGGGCCCAGCCGGTCAACTGGTGCTCGTTGGCGATGTCTTCATTGCGCGCCAGGGCCCGGCGCAGGCTCTGCCGTTGCTGTTCCAGCTCAGCCAGTGCCGCATCCCGCTCGGCCAGGGCCTGGGTATCGACGACCTGGACCTGGGAAGGGCCAGCCAGGGCGCCGCCGATCCGCTCGCCCCAGTAGCCCAGCGAGAGCATTTCCAGGCCGCCGAGCTTATCCATCACCGGTTGCGGTACGCCCCTGATCGAGGTTTTGCCCAGTTGCACACCCTTGACCACCTTGACCCCGGTGCTGATGCCCTTGGCCACCTTGCCCGTGTTGACGGCGATCTTCGCGACCTTGGCGCCCTTGCCGATCAGCGATGCGACCTTGGCTCCGGCCGTGGCCGGGTTGACCAGCATCAGGCCGATGTCGGCGATCTCGCCGATGATGCGCCCGACGAAGGCCCCGTTGAACTGCCCGGTCTGCTGCATGACCATCGGCAGCGGCTGCGCTTCCAGTGACTGCTGTTGCAGGTTCAAGGCCCGCAGGTGCTGCTGGTGTTCGTCCATGTCCTGGACCTGCAGCGACACCTGCTTGAGGGACATCTGCGCGTGAGCCTGCTGTTCCTCGCTGAGGGCTTCCTGCAGTTGGCTGAAGCGGCCGACATCGATGAAGTCTTCGACGCAGACCGTTTCCGGGGCCGGCAGGCGCAGGTTGAGCTCGACCATCGCGGCCGCTGGCAGCTCGAGCTGGCCATACTCCCGGGACAGCCCGCTGAAGCCTTCGGCGACGTTGCGCATGGCCGCGTCCAGGCGCTGTCCGCCCTGGCTGCCAAAGTCATCCCACTGGCTTTCTTCGCTCAGGGAACGGGTGCTTTCCTCGAGTTGCCGCGCCAGGTGCTGGCGCTGTTGCTGCGCCAGGTTCCGGGCCTGATCGCCGATGCGTGCGCGATCGGTTTGCTGTTCGCCGTACAGGCCGGACTTGAACTCTCCCAAACGCCGCTTGCGCTCGACCAGTTCCTGGTGCAGCGCCTGCGCCTGCTGTTCGGAATCGACCTGGCAGGCCCGTTGTTGCTCGGCATTCTGGCCGAGGGCGTTTTCCAGGATCGGGCGCAGTTCGGCCTGGAAGCGTCGCAGGCGGATGCCCTGCAGGTCGTCACGGGCGCGCTGGATGAACTCCAGCGTTTCCTCGCGTCCCAGGCCATCGCGATGGCTGGCCGCCAGGCGCACGCGCAAGCCGGTCGCCTGTTCGATCTGCTGTGCCCACTGTTCCAGGGACGGGGCTTTCTCGCCGCGGGCAATGGCCGCCTCGACTTCGTCCCAGTGCGTCACCAGGACTTTGACCCGTTTGCCGGACTGGCGAATGATGCCCAGGGTGTCCATGTCGGCGGCGGACGGGCCCCGCGGGCTCAGCAGGAAGAGCACCGTATCGGCGTTGCGCACCTGGGACAGGGTGTACTCGCGGTGGCTTGCCGAGGTGCTGCCCAGCCCCGGCAGGTCGATGATCGACACGCCCTTTAGCCATGCCTGGGCCAGGTTCAGTACCGCGCAGGCGGCACCTTGCGGTGCGTGGGTGGTGACGTGGGCGAACTGCTCCGCACTCAGGGGCAACTGGCTGCCGTCCTGGCCGATCAGGGCCATGCTGCGCTCGTCGGCATATTCGATGAAGGTCGGCAGGGCGGTGGATTCCTCCAGGGCGGCCTGCAGCACCGGCTCCTGCAACAGCATGTTCAGCAGGCTGCTCTTGCCTNNGGCCGAGCAGCGCCACCCGCATCGGCGTATCGGCATCCAGGAGTTCCCCGGCCAGGGCCTCGACCGGTTCATGCCAGTCCGCCGGCAGGCTGGACAGCAACTCGTGGAGAAAAGCATTGGGTTGGGACATGGCGGGCTCCTTCAGACCGTCAACGCGTTCTGGGTCAGGGTCAGCAATTGGTCGACCTCACGTCCGGCCTGTTCCAGGCGCGCTTTGCGCTGGGCGATGTCCAGCTTGCCCTGCTCCAGCAGCGAGTGGATTTCCCGGCGTTTTTCGAGCTTGGCGTTCAGCGGTTCGAGGTACTGTTCCTTGACGCAATCCTGCAGGGCCTGGAGCTGGTCCTCGAAGACCTTTTCCACCGCATCCTTGACGTGGCTCCGCAGGTGGCGAATGCGCTGCTCCAGTTGACCCGCGGTGTTCTTGACCAGGCGACGGGTCGTTTCCTCGATGAGTACGCTTTCGGCGACCTGGGCCTGCTGTTCGAAACGGGCCTTGCGCTTCTCGAAATCGGAGAGCTCGCGCTCGTACTTCTTCTGGGCTTTTTCCATGGTCATGCGCTGGCCGGTCTTTTTTTGCTCCTCGGCGATGATGTGTTCCAGGCGCTTTTCCTTGTCGGCCAGCGCAGCCTGAAGCTTGTCGCGCTCCTCTTTCCAGGCCCGGACGTTGCTGTCATCGCTGTACGGTACATCGCCGTATTCGTCGGAGCTGTACAGGCCGCCCTCTTTCACCACACCGCGTCGGGTCGATGTTCTCGGGCTGGGTTGCCCGCCGAGGTCATCGTGCATGCGTTCCGCCCGGGCCAGTGCCTGGCGAGCGCGCTCCATCTGGGCGTGGTCGGTCGCCAGTTTGAGCATGTCGGTTTCGAGTTCGTCGATCTGGCCCTGGCGTGCGGCAATCTCTTCTTCCAGTGCCACCGCGCGCTGGTGGTGCTCTTCGATGGCGCTGAAATCCAGGTCGAACCGGGTGTCGAGCGAAGGCATCTGCACGTCGATCTTGCTCATTTCGCCGCGGATGCGGCCTGCGTGCTTTTCCATCTGCTTGCTGTAGTCGGCGCTCAGCCCTTCGAGCATGCGTGCCAGCGTTTGCTTTTGCTGGTTCCACACATCCCCGACCTGGGCGGAGATGGCCTGGAACTGCTCGTGCAATTGCTCGGGCAGGCCTACGGACTTCACCCGACTGCGGATCTGGCGCTCGACATAGCGGCTATCCACTTGCTGTTCGATATCCGTCTTGAGCTCGACCAGGGGAATGATCAGTTCGCGTTGCAGGTCGTCGATCATCTTCGTGGCCGCGCGCTGGTGTTCCTCCCGGGAGTCCCGTGCGACGTTCTCCGACTCCTGTTCGAGCAGCTTGGTCTCCAGGTCGAACTGGGTCAGTTCCCGGGCCCGCTCCTCCAGGCTCTTGTCCGATTCCAGCTGGCGCAGCTCGTCCTGCAGGCTTTCGGCCAGTTGCAACTGGATGTGGGACATCTGCTGCATGGGCTTGCGGTAGATCTGCTCCAGCGCCTCGCCGCTGGAAAACATCTCCGCGATGCGCCGGGACAATTGCTCGATACCCGACTGCATGCGTTTTTCCGGGTCGTTGTCCATGGCCCAATGGGCACTGACCGGGATCAGGTGGTTCTGGTCGGTCAGCAGGCGGAACTCGTCGTCATCCTGCAGGTGGTGCCGGAAGTTCTGCCGCACCACGTCGAGTTTTTCCTCGATCCGCTGATCCAGCGGTATGCGGCGCTCACGGGCGTCATCGGGGTTCATGACCTTGTCCCACCAGCCGATGACGGTGACGAACTTGCGGAAGTTGCTGCGCAGGGTTTCGGTCAGGAACGCCCACTCCGTTGCGGCGCCGCCAAGCTGGGTGGTGTTCTGCACCCAGATGGCGATATGGGCTTCGGCGATGGCTTTGCGGGTGATCGCCTCGTGGTGCTTGATCACGGTTTCCAGGCCGGGGGTATCGACCAGGACCAGGCCCTTCTCCAGCAGCGGGTGATCCATGAAGGCTTCGATGTAATCGAGGGACTGGCGGACATCGGCGTGGCTGTCGTTCAGCTCGGTGCCCCACTGCTCCAGGGCCTGGTCGTCGTTCCACGGCACTTCCTGCACGGGCCGGCCGTCCTGGAAGTGGATACGGATGAAGCGCTCGCTGCGGTCGGCGGGAAGCATGCGGATGAAGGTGTTGATTGCCGTGGTGGCCTGCAGCGCGGTAGGCAGCAGCTCGATCCCCAGCAGGGCGTTCACCAGGCTGGACTTGCCACGGGAAAACTCGCCCAGCACGACGAGGCGCACGGCATCGGCATCGAGGGCGTCGAGCAGCTCGGTGAAGCGCGCATGGGAGGTTCGCAGGCTGGCACTGCCGAACTCGTCGAACAGGCTCTGGGTCCGGCTCAGGAACTCCTTGGCGACAGTGATCTTCTGCTGACGTTGTTCAAGGCCTTGGGTCAGGATGTTGGTCATTCTCGGTATCTTTTTCAGGTGGCGGATGGCCGGGCATTTGCGCCGGTCCGAAGCAGGGTGCGAATACCGGCGGGGACGCCGTCATTCGAGAGAGCAGGGAGGTGCAGGAGCGTTCTGCCTGGGGCGCGGGGCAGGGGGCTGGAGTCGTCTTCCTGACATGGCTGCTTCCTTGGTTCTGGCGAGGGGTAGTGATGGTCTTGCACAGGAGTCTTGCACCGGCGCACGACAGCTTGTGTCGCATGCGCAGGGCCGAACCCCGGCTCCGTGGATCCAATGCCGGCAATTTATGGCTTTTTGATATTGCTTGTCCATGACAAGGCCGGTTTTCCAGCCCTGGCCGACCTCCATTCTCTTCCTTCATACATTTGTACAGCCAGGCTGCCCCGTGCCCGGATTTTGTCGATGTTCACCCTCCTTGCACCTGCATAACCTTCCGCCGAGGCAGCGTTGATTCAATAACAACAAGGAGACAACCAATGCCTGTACAAACCGAGCATGACCCGCGTCTAAAGCGTGCACTGAAGACGCGACACATCAGCATGTTGGCCCTCGGCGGCGTGATCGGCGCCGGGCTGTTCGTCGGTTCGAGCGCGGTAATCGCTTCGACCGGCCCCGGCGCCTTCATCACCTACGCCATCACCGGCCTGATCGTTGCGCTGGTGATGCGCATGCTGGGGGAGATGGCCGCCGCCCATCCGACCCAGGGCTCCTTCGTCGATTACGCCCGTCTCGCCTTCGGTCGCCCGGCCGGCTACATGACCGGCTGGCTGTACTGGTATTTCTGGGTAATCGTCGTCGGCTTCGAGGCGGTCGTCGGCGGGCAGATCATCAATGGCTGGTTCCCCGATCTACCGGTCTGGGCCATCGCCCTCGGGTTGATGGTCGGCATGACCCTGCTCAACCTGATGTCGGTGCACTCCTTCGGTGAAGCCGAATACTGGTTCGCCGGGATCAAGGTGGTGGCGATCGTGGTCTTCCTGGCCGTCGCCGGTGCCTGGGCCTTCAAGCTGTGGCCGGGCTCCACCGCCAGCTTCGCCAACCTCACCGACCACGGCGGCTTCCTGCCCCATGGCGTGGGCTCGCTGTTCACTGGCGTGGTGGTGGTGATCTTCTCCATGACCGGCGTTGAAGTCGCGACCCTCGCCGCTGCCGAGTCCGAAGACCCGTCGCGCAACATCCGCAAGGCAGTGAACACGGTGATGATGCGCATCCTGGTGTTCTTCGTCCTGGCCACCTTCTTTATCGTCGTGGCCCAGCCCTGGACCGAGATCGTCCCCGGCAAGTCGCCTTTCGTCACCACCCTGGAACGCATCGGCATCCCCGGCGCCGGCGACATGCTCACCCTGGTGATCCTGGTGGCGGTGCTCTCGGTACTCAACGCCGGCCTGTACACCTCGTCCCGCCTGCTCTACGTGCTGGCCTCCAACGGCGAAGCGCCGCGCTGGATCGCCAGCACCAGCCGCAAGGGCGTGCCGGTGCGCGGGGTAATCGCTTCTACCCTGGTGGGCTATGGCTGCGTGGTCATCGCCGCGATCTGGCCGGACACCGTGTTCCAGTTCCTGATCAACTCCTCGGGCACGGTGTTCCTCTTCGTCTACCTGATGATCTGCCTGTCCCAGCTCAAGCTGCGCCGCCGCTGGGTCGCCGAGGGCTCGCTGAAGTTCGCCATGTGGGCGCACCCGGTGCTGCCGTTGATGGTGACCGGCTCGATCATCGCCGTACTGGTGAGCATGGCCTTCGACCCCTCGACGCAGATCAGCCTGCTGCAATGCGTGATCGCCATCGTCGCCATCGCCGCTTCTTACCTGCTGTTCCGGGTTTCCGCGGGCAGCCCCGCCGCGACCATACAGCCAGCGAAAAACGCTTAACCACGCCGTATCGGACAGTGCCCCGGGTGCCGGGGCCGTCAATGGGAAGCCAACAGCATGTCAGCGAAACTTGATTTGACCCACCTGCCCAACAAACCGCTGTGGTTCGAAGCGGCTCCGGCCCGCGAGCGCCTCGGCGCTGCGGTGGAGGCTGATGTCGCCATCGTCGGCGCCGGCTACACCGCGCTCTGGACTGCCTACTACCTGCTCAAGAGCGATCCGTCGCTGCGCGTGGTACTGGTGGAAAAGCGCGAGGTCGGCTTCGGCGCCTCCGGCCGCAACGGCGG